>JABUUR010000401.1 GCA_021443065.1 Fibrobacter sp. | reverse complement strand
ATGTCGCCGTGGCAGCGGAAGGTGCCCCGCTCCAGGGTGTAGTCGTTTCGGGTGTACTGGATGCGCACCAGGTCCCGCAGCAAGTCGTCACGGTCCCTGATGTCGCCTTTCCTGATTCGCACCATCAGGTCGAAATATTCGGCGGGGCTTCCCAGGCCGTAAATGCAACTGACCGATGCGATGATGATAACGTCGCGACGGGTCAGGAGATTTGCCGTTGCCCGCAGCCGCAGCTTGTCGATTTCGTCGTTGATGCTGGAATCTTTTTCTATGAAAGTATCGGTGTGGGGGATGTAGGCTTCGGGCTGGAAATAGTCGTAGTAGCTGACGAAGTACTCCACGGCATTCCTGGGGAAGAACGCCTTGAATTCCTGATAGAGCTGGGCGGCAAGCGTCTTGTTGTGGGTTAAGATCAGCGTGGGCTTGCCCACGTTCTTGATGACGTTTGCCATGGTGAAAGTTTTCCCGGAACCGGTCACCCCCAGAAGCGTCTGGAATTGCTCGCCCCGCTTGAAACTTTCGGTAATCTGTTCAATGGCCTTGGGCTGGTCGCCTGCGGCGCCGTACTGGCTCACCAAATCGAAGTTCGCCCGGACGCTTTCCTGGAACTGCCGCAATTTCCCGGGAAGGCTCTCTTCCGGGGGGAGAACTTTGGCGATTGGTTTTGCGTAGGGATCCGGGGTGATTGTCTTGCGAGCGCGTGCCATGATATACCCAAATTTTACTGCACAAAAATATAGTAGCGTTGAGGGATTTATGTCAAGTTAAAATACCGCAAACAAAGGTGATTTTTTTTCACACAAATTTTTCCTTGATGTAAAAAAAATGCTGTGGATAATCCATAATCTCGACTTACCTGATACTCAAACTTTCCTTGGCGGTGATTTTTTCCTTTGCGATAAGTTTGTAGAACTTGCAGCGGAACAGGGGAATGGCTGCGATGACAACGATTGCGACGATGGGGATGGTACAGTAGGCGATGTAGGGCTTGTCCAGTTGAGGCTTGAAGACGATTCGTAAAATCAACAGTGCCCACCAATGTACCGAAAGGATAATCAAGGCGTTTCGGGAAATGTTTCGCAAAATGCCTTTGAGTATTTTAACTGGGGCAATCTCTGGCAACTCGGCGAAAAGTTGAAAAGCGAAAACCAGGCCCACGATGCCAAACAGGGAACTTGCGAAAAAATCCAGGGCGCTTTTGCCCAGGTCGTTGTTCATGATGCTGAACCAGGGGTTCGGTTTTTCGAAGTAGGCGTAAAGGGTGAAGGAAATTATGGCGATGAAAAGATTCTTGATGAAACCTGTGGAACGGCAAAGATTTTTGCAGGCGTAGCCCATGGCAAAAAAGCCTAGGCAGGTCAGGTCACGTTCAATGCCCAGGGGCAGACGAATATGGTGACGGTATAAAAGCCAACCTCCGGCAAAACTAGCCGCAGCAATGAGCAGGGAAGGGAGATCCCGGGTCGGAGCCCGGGATGACAAAGTGAGAGGGAGATCCCGGGTCGGAG
>JABUUR010000243.1 GCA_021443065.1 Fibrobacter sp. | reverse complement strand
CCGCACGCAGTCAAGGTATTCGCGATTCAAGAGGCCTTCGCTGGAAGCCTTCAAGCCAAGATTTTCAAGAAGGTTGCGCAGGTCCTCCAACTCTCGAAAACGCGGGTAGGGAGTCTTGGTAATATGCCAATGGCTTACGTGGGGTGCCATCAGTTTAAGCATTTCTCCCACATCCTTGTCCTTGAGGGCTCCAAAGACGCAGTGAAACTTTCGACCGGGATAGTACTTGTCCAAGGATTCCACCAGGCGACGCACCGCATGGGAATTGTGTGCTCCATCCAGAATAAAATCCGCTTGTCCGCCCCCGTTTTCAAGCAGTTGCATACGGCCGGCCCAGGAGCGGTTTTCCAAGGTCTTTAACGCCAATGCGTCATCGTAGGCTTTCGCACCCGGCAACGCAACTTCAGCACAGAACATCCTTGCAGCAATTAGCGCAAGGCTTGCGTTTTCTACATAGTGCTGCCCCAGGTTCGGCAGTTTCACATCGCAACGAATCTGGGGAACGATTGTTTTTGCGTTCAGGGAAGCGGCGTATTCCCTCGCCATTTTTAACAAACTATCGGATAATCCCCCAAGGATAAAGGCCTTGCCGGAAGCGCACTCCGGAGTCGTCCCCAGTACGCCCATCTTTTCTTTCAGGATTGTACCTTCTGTTGCACCAAGAACTTCCGTATGTTCCAGGCCAATGCTGGTGACCACCGCCATTTGGCCTTGGGCGACGGCAGTGCTGTCCAGGCGGCCTCCCATGCCGGCCTCTAAAACTGCAACATCTACGCCTTCTGCGGCATAGTGCAAAAAAGCCACCAGCGTCAAGACTTCAAAGAACGTAGGCTCCAAGGGCGCGTTACCGGCAGCCCTTCGCAATGAGGACACCTGCTCTGCGGCGGTCTTCACCTGCAACAAATAGCGGTTGAGTTTTTCTTCATCGATGGGAATGTCATCCACACGGATGCGTTCCCGCAGGTTCACCAAATGAGGGCTTGTGTATAGGGCGGTCTTGTAACCGTGGGCCTTTAAAATTCCCGAAAGATAATAACTGGTGGAGCCTTTGCCATTGGTACCCACCACATGTATCGCCTTGAATTTTTTTTGAGGATTTCCCAAGGCATCGCAAAGAGCGCGGGTAGATTCCAGGCCGGGCATCATCCCGAACATCAAACGGGAATTGAGATATTCCATACCATCATTGAGCATGGCTGTAATATAGAAATTAGTAGAAAGACAGTTGTCTGCGATATTTTTTGACGAAAGTTCCCGGCGCAGTGGCCGGGATGACATACAGGAGTGGCCGGGATGACATGCAGGAGTGGCCGGGATGACATACAGGAGTGGCCGGGATGACAGTCTGCATTCCTTTTTCCCAAAAAAGTGGTATCTTTATTTATGATTGGTTTGAATCACGGTTCAAATTTCTAAATCATTTTTAAATTTTTTTTAGATAGGTTATTATATGCGGAACAGACGCTCAAAGGTAAAGCCCATTTCGGCCATTGCGCTTTTGGCAATTCTCAC
>JABUUR010000277.1 GCA_021443065.1 Fibrobacter sp. | reverse complement strand
TTAGAGCACCGGCCTGTCACGCCGGAGGTTGCGAGTTCAAGCCTCGTCTATCCCGCTAAGAGAGTCGAAAACGTCAAGTTTTCGGCTCTCTTTGTTTATGACTTTCGTGGGAAATACAAAAAGGCTCCGCTAAGGCCTTTTTAGAATATCCCTAAAATCAATGTTTGAAAATAACCTGGTGCATTTTGCGACGCTTACCGCCCATTACATTGGTGCTTTCATTCACCCGACGGCCTCGCACATCAAAGTTCTTGTATTTCTTCTGAAGACGGTTTTCACTGTAGAGTTTTCGGACAAGGCTTGTTACGGAAGAATCCGCCAAAGTGGTGTCCGTTGCAGAAGAATCCACTTTAGAAGAGTCCGTGATTGAACGATCCTCCCCCACCCACATCCAGGCGAAGGCCTGGTCCGGATTGGAGGAAAGCTCCTGCTTGACCAAGTCGCCGTCGGCCTTCATGTAGCAACGGCTCTTTACGTTGAGCAAGAGGAATACGGTATCCGCGGCACCTTGGTTTTGCACATTCGATCCGAGAGCAAACTCCATGTAGTATTTCTGATGTGCTCCGCCATTCCAGCCGTAGGTGCCAAGAGTCACTCCGCTAGCCGTAGATTCATTGGGAACGTCCACCACCCGGGTGCCCAACTGAATCCTGTAAGCGACAGGCTCGCCTACGCTGTACATTTTGACAAAGGTGGCGGTATCGCTGCAATCCATCAGTTTCAAGGCGTTGTCGCTTGTAATGCCCAGGCATGCCCCCGTCAGCAAGTTCTTCAGGTGCCCGCTCCTGTAGAAAGCCTCCTTGAAAATATCCTGGTACATGGCTTCCACAATCTGGGCGTGGAAAATCAAGTCCTCCTCCGACTTCACCTCGCTGGCATAGTTCAAACCGTAGGGCCAGAAATGCTGGGAATCCCCCTTGAGCACCTGGGTTTCGTCGCCGGTCAAATCCTTCAGCTTCGCCTGGGCTTTTTCACCCTTGAAAACGCCGCCATCCAGCATGTTGCGGTATTCGGTGGTGGTCCCCATGCCCAAGGTGTGGGCCATTTCGTGCATGGCGGTACCCACGAACATGTAGCTACGCTCTTTGCCAAATCTAAGGTCTCCATTGCTGCTGGCCTCGGCGGTAGGCACCCCGGGAGCGTAATAGACGTTGATATGCTTAGTCAGCGCCGTGTAGGTGTTGTAGATTTTCACCGCGGAATCCATGACAGCGGTAATGCGTGTATAGGCATCCAAGTCGTCGTCCGTAGGGCTTTCGGATTTATGGAGTGTGTAGGTGATATTACCTTTCAGGGTGCTTCCGGCGGCAAAAGCGGAGGAAACAACAAAAAGCCCCGCGCAAACAATTTTTATATAGCGGGTCAATACAGACTCAAAAACGAAGCGTTTCATAGCACTCCTTCCCATCACCACACTAAATATATATTCCTGCTCGCAAAAAAGCAAATATTCGGTTATCAGTTATCAGTTGTCGGTTGCCAGTGATCCGATGATAACTGAAAACCGATAACTGAATACCATTTGCTCTCGCCTTCGTAATTTGT
>JABUUR010000255.1 GCA_021443065.1 Fibrobacter sp. | reverse complement strand
GCTCTTTCGTCTATAGCGAAGCGTTCTATCGTCTTTCGTCTAACTTACTTCTCCACTACATTCCCCAGAATGTGCTGGACTTTTTTTGTGTGTCCAAAACCTGCAGGATTTTCGATGTAATAAAAGATATGTTCCACCAACGCCTCTGTATTGAAATCAAAGGAGGGGAGTCGTAGCAGATAACTTTCCATGGAGTTGTCAAAAGCAATTAGTTTTGGAACCTTGTTTGAATTTTCTTTCATCTCGATAATGAGTTCCGCGACTTCGTCGTTGACGCACACGTTCATGAAATGATTGTCGTCGGATTCAGCCTTTTTTACCAAGGTTTCTATCTTCTGTTTTACAAGGGTTCTTGCGTAGGATTCTACAAAATACTTTTCCACTTCTTTTCGAGCGATTTCCTTGTAATCCCATGGACTTGCAAATTCGTTATCCACGTATGCGTGAACCTTGAGGCCGGCCTCCACAAGTCCTGTCAATCTGTCTTGGGACCACGAACTGTTATGGTAGGGCGAAAAGTAGTTGACTTCGTTCATGCCGTGTTTCATCAGGAACTTGCCCATTTCGACGCCCGGTTTTTTTCCGAAGGTGGAATTGAAGAAAATCCAGTTTTCCTTTTTAAGGAATACCTTGGGAACGTTATTTTCAGGCTGTTCCCACCAGACCGCCACAGGATAACACACGCTTGAAAAAAAGTAGAGCATGGGCTGCACGTTCTGCACAAGCAAGGTGGAAAGTATTGCACCGATGGCATTGGGATAGTCGGACAACTTGCAGATGTTTCCGTTTCTGTCGATGAGTTGCCCCGTAGATTCGTTGATGCCTAGCAGTATCAATTTGTACTGGTTGGCACCGGCGGTCTTGTACACCAGTCGCAAGAAATCCATTTCACGTTCACTTTCGGCGGTAAAGCCTCCCCAGCTGTTGCAACGGGTGACAAAAATCAATTCGCTTATGGGAGGCTTGCGTTCGGAGACTTCCTTACGGCTGAAAAAATAGTTGCGTCCGTTCTTCGTCAGCAGGCCTTCATCCATCTTCCTGGTAAGAAACTTTCGGAGTGTGTTTTGGGAAACATTGTAACGGATCGCCAGTTCCTTACCTTGTGGTAGAGGCTGGTTAGGTTTCAGGAATCCCCGTTCAAAGTCGTCATTGAAATTGAATTCCAATTTTTCTGTTATGGTCTGTCTGGCTTCCGGAACTTTTTTCACCAAAGGTTCGCACCCCCAAAAGCATCCCTTGCCTTGGATACGGTAAATCTTGTTTTGCGTCGCCAGTTCTTTTAAAACAGCCTGTACGGTCCCGGATGAAGCCTTGTAGGTCGAAATAATGGTTCGAACAGAGGGAAGTCGATCCCCTTCTTTATGATCGGAGTCTAGCAGGGCGCTGATAATTCTTTTTTTCACCTTGTAAAAATAAGAAATGTTTTGGACTACCTGCAAAATCATGCGTTAGGTAATACTTGGTTTTCAGTTGTCGGTTATCAGTTATCAGTTATCAGTTATCGGTTATCAGTAGTCAGCAGTGAGGGCGCTCGCGTTGCTCACTTTGA
>JABUUR010000178.1 GCA_021443065.1 Fibrobacter sp. | reverse complement strand
ATGTATGAACACAATTTTTTACAAAAAAGGGCTTGCATTTTAACATAGTTCATCCCGGGTTCTTTGCCTTGTCATCCCGGCCTCCGCGCCGGGATCCATCATCCGTCTTTACGCATTGGAATGGAAAAAAACTTTTTTTCTTGTTATTTCCCTTTTTGTAAGTATATATTAACAGAGTGGGCGTGATTTGTTTCGCTTTTCAAGGAGCCGCCAATGATGTCAATAAAATCCACAAGAAAAAGTTTTATACTTGCCTTGGCAGTAAGTGCCTTGATGTTTGTCGCCTGTGGAGACGAAGGCGGCACCAATGCCGAATATCACGATGCTGAAATTTCAAGCGATTCCGACGAAGTTTCCTCCAGCAGTGCTGCCCGGCCTAAGTCTTCTAGCAGTGTAGATAAGCCTGTGTCCTCCGACGGCAAGGCAAAAAGCAGTTCCAGTGTAGAGGCCGGGTCAAGTGCAGAGGCCGGGTCAAGTGCAGAGATTGGCTCAAGTGGCGCTGAAGAAAATTCTTCGTCAAGCGCAGTCCCGGAATCCTCCGCTAGCGAAGTTATATTGGACAGGGATTCCATTCTGGAGCCATGCATCAACGGCACAACCTCCATGTACGACAGCATTCCGTTGACTTGCCAGAAAAACAAGTGGTATGCCACGGGTGTGGAATTCGGGACAATGACAGACGACCGCGACAATCAAACTTACAAGACCGTAAAAATCGGCGAACAGACCTGGATGGCCGAGAATCTGAATTATGCCTACACGGGCTCGACCTACGCATACGGCGGTACCCCCTGCGATTCCACCAGCTGGTGCTACAAAAACAGTCCGGATTCCTGCGCCAAATACGGACGTATCTACATCTGGAGCGCGGTGATGGATAGCGCAGGACTTGTGGACGAAAAGAACAGGGTAAAAAATAAGCCGTTGAAAGGAACAGAAGAGGGGTTCGGCTGCGGTTATGCGGCTAATTGCACCCCCAACAAACCTCACAGAGGCATCTGCCCCAAGGGCTGGCACGTGCCCGACAACAATGAGTTCAAGGAACTTTTTGCGACTGTGGGGGACTCAAGCAAAATTGGCACGTATCTGAAATCCACCGAAGGGTGGTCCAACGGCGAGTATAGCTCCGGCAATGGCATCGACCTGTATGGCTTTGCAGTTCTTCCGGCGGGTTACAGGTCTTACAGCGGTACCTTTGACTGGTCCCGCAAACACGGCTATTTCTGGAATGCCAAGGAATACGGTGTGAACAACTCCTGGCACCATGATTTCAGCTATCTTGAAACAGATGTTTACACAAAGGAGCGTACGAAGGAACACGGATACTCCCTGCGTTGCATAAAGGACTAGCCGGCGAAGAGCCGGCCTGCCTTAGTGTTTTTTCTTTTTCTTCTTGTCCTTGGGCGGGGTGTAGTTTGAACCGACGGGGCGTCCGCCGTTCTGCTTTTTGGCGAAGTCACCCACCTTCTTGAACATTTCCTTCATGTTCTCGTACTGCTTGAGAACCGCGTTCACGCGACCGATCTCGGTACCGGAACCCTTCGCAATGCGGGT
>JABUUR010000111.1 GCA_021443065.1 Fibrobacter sp. | reverse complement strand
TCCATGGCATCGCCGCCAACGGAACGGGTGTTGTCGAAGTAGCCGATGTACAGGGATGGTGCAAACTGCTTGCCTGCGCTGGGGGCGTTCATTATGGTTTCGCCCTGCTCCACCGCCGTAAGAATCAAGGTGTACATCTTGGTTGCGTGCTTGCGCTTAAAGAATTCCGTCAGGGTGGGGGAGCGCAGGAACGCGCCCAGGGGGGCCTTGGGGTTGATGGTGATAATGCCAAGGTAATCGGCGTACTTGGTATCGACACCGCCGCCGGAGTTCTTGCGGATATTGAACTGGCCTCCTGGCTGGGGAAGGTTTGCCGGGGCGTTTTCCCAGGTCAGTTCGTTTTCGGACCAGTCCACACCCAGCTTCTGGTCGCCGAAGTTCATGTCCTTGGATGTCTCCTTCAAGCCAAAGATGTTCAACTGGACGGGCTTTTTGATGGAATCCGGCATGTTCAACTGGAGGGCCACGTCAAACAGTGGACCGGGGAGGGCGGACAGGTCGAACTTCAGGTAAATCTTTCCGGCCTGGCCGGGAACATTGGCCACGTGGAGCTCGGGGTCGCTGCTGTGGGGGCTGTAGTTGTCGAATTCCGAAATCCAGGTTGCAGCGCCGCGACCGCTGGGGATGTTGTCGCCGCTGTTGTCCATGGTGGTGTAACGCTTGTCGAATACATAAACCTTGCCGGTGTCCGCTCCCGAAAGATAACCGTCGTCGCCGGTGAAAATCACGTTGTAGCGTCCGCTTGCGGTAAAGGAAATATCTGTTTCCTTGGTCGTGGTGTCGGAGAAAATCGCCTTGCCGGGCCCCAGGGCCTTTTTCCACCGCACCGGAATTTCGCAGAGGCCGTCACCGCGCCCGTCGTCTTCTACAGAGCCTACGATACGCAGACGGTTGGGCTGCACCACCAGCATTTCCTTAGGGATGGCGACGTTGGGCTTTTCGTTGGGACCAAGCTTGGGGGCGTAGCCCACGAACAGTGGCAGCAGTGCGCCACCGTTTTCGGTGTGGAGAAGTTCCTTTCCGAATAACGACTTGATGGCCGATGCCTGGCGGGAATCTTCGACGATGGTCAAGAAGGGGTTGCCTCGGGTCAATGTTTCGCGAAGACCCACGATGCTCAGCCCGGAATTGTCGTTGATGAACATGGGCCGTTGCTTCGCCTTGTCGCTAGATTCAATCTCTACGCCGATGAGTTCGGCAGAAGCCTTGTTGAAGTTCTGGATGATGGTGTTGCCTTTTTTTGCCGTAAGGCCCAGGATCCAAACGGTACCGCCGTTGTTGGTAATCTTTGGACCCTTGGTGTCGCCGATCATGGTCACCTGGCGGCCCCAAAGCCTCTGGTAGTTCATCTGGATGGTGCCGATGGTAACGTCTTCAAGGAATATGTCTCCCTTGCCCAGTTCGTCGGTTTCCAGGGACCTGACCATCATGTTCTTTAGCAGAATGGAGCGGGTGGACTTTTGGATGATGCCGCTGCCAAATTCGGAGAAACGTTCGATGGTCAGTTCGTTGAACGCACCGTTCTCGATGATGAACTTGCCCTTGCCGTCGATGCG
>JABUUR010000240.1 GCA_021443065.1 Fibrobacter sp. | reverse complement strand
TGCAAGCAGTCCCGTTTCGCAAGTCTTGGCAAGTTGTGGTAAATAGTTTGGCGAGTCTACCGACTCGCGATTCATAATACGAGCCAAAGGCTCGTGACACTTTAAACCGATAACTGAATACCATTTGCTCTCGCCTTCGTAATTTGTGGTGGCTGGTTATCAGTTGTTGGTGGTTCCTCGGAAAATCTCCTTGGCGGGGCCGGTCATGAGAACAGGGCCACCCTCTTCGTGCCTGATGCGAAGAGTGCCCCCGTCCAGGACGATGTCGGCCTCCAGGCCCACACGGTTGGTGCGTTGGGCAGCCACCAGCGTGGCGCAGCTGCCAGTACCGCAGGCCATGGTAACGCCGCAACCCCGCTCCCAAACCCGCATGCGGATTTTCGAAGGCGAAATGACCTGGGCAAATTCAATGTTGCAACGGTCCGGGAACTGCCTGTCGTGTTCCAGAATGGGTCCCCATTTTTCCAGTTCGATTTTTTCGATGTCGTCCACGAAAATCACGGTGTGGGGATTGCCCATGGAAACGGTCTCGCCGGTAAAATCAAAGGTATCTGCGGTAAGTTTGACGGTCCCCAAAAAATCGCGGGGAGCACCCATGTCCACGCAAACCCGGGCGTCCTCCAATTTACTTGCGTCCCCGAGAATGGCGGGTTTGATTAAGCCGCTCCTGGTGTGAAGCACGAAGGAATCACGGTCGCTCAGTCCTCGAGTACGGACGAACTTTGCCACACAACGGGTGGCGTTACCGCACATGGCAGCTTCCGAACCGTCGGCGTTAAAGATCCGCATTTCAAAATCAACGCCGTTTCCCTTGCCGTCGGCGGTTGGGCGAATGTCACGCTCCCCCACCGCATATTCCGCGGAGCTGTTCAGCGGAGTCACCACAACCACGCCATCGGCTCCGATACCGAAGCGGCGATCGCAAAGGTCTATCAGACGCTGTTCCAGTTCTTTTCCCGGAGTCATGTCAAAGGTCTCGCCCGGTTCCACCAGAATGAAATCGTTGCCAAGGCCGGTCCATTTAGAAAAATTTAACGACATAAATTGTAATCCTTTAATTCGCAAATTAAGAGCAAAAAACGTGCCATTTTACTTTTAATGTAAATGTGGCTGATTTTACGAATTATAAGGAAGAGAGGACGGTCTTTTTTTATTTCAGGTTTTGAAATTAATTACATATTATGTAAATATATTGAGAGTTTTTACAATTTTTGTAAAATACAAGGCAGCGATTGCATATTAATGGATTTACGAAATATGGGCAGATCCCGGCTCCCCGGGGCAAGTCCGGGGCAGGCTTAGGCCGAGATGACAGCAAAAGGAGGAGGTCCCGGGTCAAGCCCGGGATGACATTCTTGCGGAGGCCGGGACGACTGCAAACGATGTACGTATTTTTATTTATTTTTCCAAATCCCTTTGTTTTTTACGGCGATTTATCTATATTTGCATATATGCATATAAACGCATAAAGTTTTACGAGGTTTGCAATGAAGATTATCGACATTCTAAAAAGCGGGAAAATGAGCCTTTCCTTTGAAGTGTTCCCCCCTAAGAAAGAGACTAATTTTGAGAGTGT
>JABUUR010000473.1 GCA_021443065.1 Fibrobacter sp. | reverse complement strand
CACGACGGGAAGTTCTTCTTGTTTACCGCCTGGGACAAGTGCTGTATGCAGGGGGCGGACATCGAGCAGACCACCTACAAGACCGCCATGGGCCGCGCAGACAAGGTGACGGGTCCCTATTACGACAAGGCGGGAAAGGACCTTGCCCAGGGGGGCGGTACCATCTTGCTGGAACGTTACGGCCGCTACGTGGGGCCCGGCGGCGGCGAACCTTTCCAGGACATCAACCGCGTCCGCTTTGTCCATCACTATTACGACAACGACGGTGACAAGTATAACCACATCCACATTCGCGACGTGGTGTTTACCGACGACAACTGGGCCGAAATGGGGCAGCCTTTCCTGGGACGTTACCTGAGTGCCGAGGTGGAACACGGGGTGCTTAGCCGGGCGGTGAGCGGTGACCTTGCCATTACCCGGAGCGCCACCGCGTCTAACGGGGAATATCTGGCCTACATCAACACCCAGGGATCGAAAATCCATTTGCCCATGAATATTCCCCAGGCGGGGGAATACCTGCTGCGTTACCGCTATGCCAACGGCGGTACGGGGGCCGCCACCCACAGCGTCTCCGTCAACGGCAAGGAGCGGGTGGTGGAGCTGCCTCCTACGGGCTCCTGGGGCACTTTCCCCGAAAATTCCGTGGTGTTGATTCCTGCCACGTTGAAGCGGGGCGGAAACTTTATCGACATAAGCCCTGTACCCAACGACAACTTCTCCGAGCTGGACCGCATCGATTTTCTGCGGGTAATTCGCGATACGCTGCCGGGAAACGGCTTTGACAACGGCATCCGTATCCGACTGGATGAAAATGATCTGCTTGCCATGAAGGACGGGGGCTACGCCATTTTTGAAAACGTGGTGACGGACTCCATCAAGGGAAGCGACGTTCGCATCAGGGTGAAGAACGGCTCCGGCAAGATTTTGCTGCGTGCAGGTTCCAAGTCCGGCATTGTGATTTCGGAATGTGACTTGAGCAAGGGCGTTGCAGTTGCTGGCGGCTGGTCCGAGGTGGAGTGCGGTGAAATGAGCCTCCTGAAGGGGGTGCAGGATTTTTACCTGACGGCTAGCGGTGTCGGCGGCGAGGTTGTGGTGGGGAATGTCTTGTTCAAGGCGAGGGCTGCGGAAGTTTCCAGCTCCAGCGTTGCGGATGACGATGGTTCCAGTTCCAGTGCTTCGGATGAAAACTGCGGGGGCATTGAAGCCGCCGGGGGTGACTGCTGCGTAGGCTCTGATGGTGATGACTGCGGAGGTTCCGGCGGCGAGGTCGCGGGCGGTAGCAGTTCTTCTACCGAGGCGATTGCGGTGGCGGCTCCCGGGGCGGCGTCTGGATTCACCGTTTTTCGCAGGGGCGGCGCGTTTGGAGTCCGCCTGAATGTCGCGGGCTACCGTGAATTGTATTTGCTGAATACCCTGGGGCAGGTGGTGGGTTCCCGAGATGTTCGCAATGCAACTGCCGGTACGGAAGTGTTTTTTGAAAATCTTCCCAAGGAAAATTTCGTGGTGAAGGCGAGGTAGAGGAAAGACGACAAATGCAAAAGGTGAGAGTCGCGGCCATGTTTACATGGACATGACCGAG
>JABUUR010000276.1 GCA_021443065.1 Fibrobacter sp. | reverse complement strand
TCCGCACCGCTTTCAAAACTCAGCCTACGTTGGCGGCCAAGCAAAAGGGCTATCATGGCAAGGACGGTAACCTGGGAGGTGAACGCCTTGGTGGAGGCCACACCGATTTCCGGGCCTGCGTGCAGGTAGACACCGCCGTCGCTTGTGCGGGCGATGGTGGATCCTACACCGTTGCAGATGGCAAGGGCCGTGGCGCCTTTTTGCTGGGCTTCCTTCAAGGCCGCCAGGGTGTCGGCGGTTTCACCGGATTGGGAAATGGCAAGCACCAGGGTGCCCGGCTTGATAATGGGGTTGCGGTAGCGGAACTCGGAGGCGTATTCCACTTCTACGGGAACGCCAGCCAGGTCTTCTATCATGTATTCGCCTACCATGGCGGCGTAGTAACTGGTGCCGCAGGCGGTAATGATAATGCGGTTGATGTTTCGCAGTTCCTTGATGTTTGTGTCGAGGCCTGCCAATTTGGCGTTGCCCTCGGCAACCAGAAGGCGCCCGCGCATGGTGTTGCGCAGCACTTCGGGCTGTTCAAAAATTTCCTTGAGCATAAAGTGGGCAAAGCCGCCCTTGGCAATGGAATCTGCGTCAAATTCCACGTCCTGTACTTCGTGCTGCACAGGCTGGCTCAATGTGTTCAGCAGGTTGTATCCGTCGTTGTGAATTTCCACCACGTCATTGTCGTCCAGGTAAACCACCTTCTGGGTGTGGCTGATGATTGCAGAAACGTCGCTGGCCAAGTAGAACTCGTTTTGCCCTATGCCCAAAATTAGGGGGCTGCCACGGCGCGCACCGATCAGCGTGCCCGGACGGTCCTTGCAGAGGACGGCCAAACCGAAGGTCCCTTCGATAAGGGAAATCGCTTTGATGACGGCATCCTTCAGGTTGCCCTTGTAGAACTTGGCTATAAGGTGAGCCACCACCTCGGTGTCTGTTTCGGAGGAAAACTCCACACCGTCGGCCTGGAGTTTCTTTTTGAGGCTAGCGTAATTTTCGATAATGCCGTTATGGACAATGGAGATGTTTCCGTCGAAACTGGCGTGGGGGTGTGCGTTCTGTTCAGTGGGGGCTCCGTGGGTGGCCCAGCGGGTGTGGGCGATTCCCAAATTTCCTTGGACGGAACCTTTTTTTAGTTTTTCTTCAAGGGCCGAGATTTTACCGGAGGCGCGAACCGTCTGGATGTCACCGTCGCATAGCACGGAAATTCCGGAGCTGTCGTAGCCCCGGTATTCCAGCTTTTTAAGACCGCCGATCAAGATGGGTAGGGCTTCGCTTTGCCCGATGTATGCAACGATTCCGCACATAAAAAGTCCTTAAATTATTAACGATATGCAATATATGAAAAGTTTTGTTAAAAAAGATTTCCCAACCCCCTTTTTAACGGCAGTTTTTGTTATTTTTCAAGGCGTCTTAAAAAAAGAGGAAAAAATGAACAAAAAATTGATTATTGCTGCAGGCGCCTTTGCCCTTGCTTTGACCGGTTGCGATCAGTTCTGCCCCCAGCAGGCAAAAAAGACCACCCTTGTTACCGAAAAGGATAAGTATAGCTACGCTCTCGGAGCCCATTTTGGGAACCAGGCTCACTTCCAGCT
>JABUUR010000115.1 GCA_021443065.1 Fibrobacter sp. | reverse complement strand
GTCTCCTTTGAGCAGACCTTTACGGTGAAAAACGAAATTGCCGATGCCGGCAAGGACGTTTGGCAAATGGTGAACTTGAATGCCGTAAACATGGCACCCGTGGGTAGGGACGACGACCAGATTATCTACCGCTGGGACGATACCGCCGAGGCGGGGGAATTCTGGCAGTACAAGCGGCTTATGCCGGGCAACAAGGTGGACCCCATGGGTGGCTACTGGTATAGTTCCATGGAAGGTCGGCATCTGGACTTTGATTCGTCTTTCGCAGACAGCGTCTACGATTTGGAATGGAAACTGGAAAACGAAAACAGCGGCTGGAACATGGTGGGCAATCCCCACGGGTGGAACGTCTCCCTCCCCGAAAGCCTGGAGGTGGTCCACTGGAACACTGAAACCGCGGAGTACGTCCCCAACCGCGGCTATCTAGGCCCCTTTGAAGGGGTGTGGGTGCGGGTAGAAAAATCTACCGCGTTAAAATTCAGCGGCGAACCGTTCTTCGGTGTGGATTCTGCCGCCGTGGCAGAAAAAAAGCGTGCCTTGCCTAAGGCCAGGAATGACGAAAACTGGACGATTCGGGCAATCCTTGCCGACAACAGGGGCAAGATGGACTCCTGGAACATTCTCGGGATGGGTCGTGCACAAGAAGGCCTGGAACCTCCCGCCGGCATGGGGGATGCAGTCTCCCTGTCCATCAGGGACGGCAAAAAGTATCTGGCCAAGTCCGTAAGGCCCGCCCCCGCCTCGTCTGCAGAGGATTCCTCCGTAGAATGGGACTTGGAACTGGGGGCTTCTTCGGACCGGGCGGGCAAACTGTACTTTGAAGGCCTGGACGGCATTTCTGCCCTTGGCTACCACCTGTATGTAACCTTGGAAGGCCGCACCACGGAACTTTCCCCCGGGGATACCCTGCCGGTTGGCCTCAAGGCCGCGGGCTCCGTCGCCAAGGTTCGCGTCTCCAAGGAAAAACTTTACCTTAGGACAGCCTTGGACGGCCTCAAGATGGTTCAGTCGGGCAACAAGCTGAATGTGGGCTTTTCCGCCACGGAAAATCTGGCAGGCACCCGCATGGTGGTGGACGTATTGAACATGGACGGAAAGGTGGTGTCTACCATTGTGGGCAGGGCGGTCTCCGGCTCCAATTCCGTAAGTCTTGGCGCTCCCAAGTCGGGCCTGTACATGCTCCGTGTGCGGGTGGCAAGCCAGCAGGCTACCGGTAGGATCTTGGTTAAGTAGGCGACAAAGACGATAGACGAAAGAAAACCAGATAAAATCGCCTGAAAATGGCTTTTTTCGCCTGTTTTTCGCGATTGATATTTTATAATTATAAATATTGCCACTTTTGACCCTTTTTTCTAAATTTGGGCGCAACCTTAAAGAACTTCACTTTAGTTAAAGGGTCAAAATGACAAAGGCTAAATTCATCAAGTTTGTTATTGCCTCGATTCTTGCAATCGTCGCTCTCTACCTGCCCTACGAATCCCTGGGATTCGATGCAGCAAGCCCCATGGGTGTCCTGAATCCGCTTGAAATCCGTGTCATCGGCGTGTTCGTCATGGCCGCTTTCTTCTGGATTCTGCAACCGTT
>JABUUR010000028.1 GCA_021443065.1 Fibrobacter sp. | reverse complement strand
TTTTTGTAAAAATTTCTTTTACACAAACTTTTAACCATTTTGGACCAAACTTATCAACAATTCAAAGTTTTTTTGCTACATTTAATAAACTAGTTGTTGATAGATTCAGTTTCCAATTTCATGTTGGCAAGGATGTACAGATGCAGGTTGAATGGGAAAGATGCTTGAACTACCTCCGGGGTATGCTGTCCGACACAGTATTCAAGACCTATTTCGCTCAGACAAAATTAATGAGCCAGACCACCGGTCATGCCGTTATTTCCATTCCCTCCGGACTGGACGCCCAAGTCTATTCCGCCTACAAGGAACTGATCCGCATGGCCTGGCGTGAGGTGAGCCACGACGAATCCCCCATGGAATTCGACTTTGTGCAACAGCAAGAAGTTGCGGTGCAGCAGGCCGCCTCCCAGAACACATTCAAGGACTTTGTCAAGCCCAGCGTACCTCTCTCCGGCAGTTTCCGTTTCGAGAACTTTGTGCCCGGCGACAAGGCTCAACTGGCTTTCAACGCGGCCCTCGCCGTGGCCCGCAACCCCGATGGCACCCAATACAACCCGCTGTTTATCTACGGCTCCTCCGGCCTTGGCAAAACCCACCTGCTGCAGGCCATCGGCAACTACATTCTGGAAGAGGACCCCAACAAGCGGGTCTGCTACCTGACCTCCGAAGATTTTTCCCAACAGTACATGAAGTGCCTGCGCGAACAGCGCATCACCGAGATGAGCGATTTCTACCGCAACGAAGTAGACATTCTGCTGGTAGACGACATTCAGAACTGGACCGGCAAAAACGAAACCCAGAACGAATTCTTCTTGATTTTCAACGCACTGCATCAGGCGGGAAAGCAGATTGTGCTCACTTCCGATGCACCCGCCGCCGAAGTCAAGAATCTTTCCGAACGCCTGGTGAGCCGTTTCGCCTGGGGCCTCACTGTTGATATTCAGCCTCCCGATGTAGAAACCCGCGAGGCGATTCTCCACAAGAAGGCCGAAGAACGCCATCTGGAAATCAGCGACGAGGTTTTACATTACCTGGCCGAAAGCATCGCAAGCAACGTCCGCTGCCTCGAAAGCGCCATCATCAAGTTGACACTGCAATCCAGCCTCATGAGCCATGACATCGACATGTCCATAGCCCAGAAGGTGGTGGCCGAAATCGCGCCCACTCTGCGCCGCCGAGTAAGCCTGGACGCAGTGCTCCACACCGTATCCAAGCACTACGAAGTGCCCGAGGCAAAGCTTATCGAATCCGGCCGCGGCACCAAGGAGATTTCCAAGGCCCGCCAGGTGGCCATGTACCTTATGCGGGAATGCTCCCCCATCAGTTTGCAAAGCATCGGTTCACGCTTTGGCGGCAAGGACCATTCCACCGTGGTACACGCCATCAAGAGCATCAAAAAAGAAATGGAAACAGACCCAAGTTTTGCCCGACTCATCGAAAGTTTGAAGAATTCCATTCACGACTAACCGTCGCTCGGAATCTTCCCGGCCTCCGCTTTTTGTCATCCACTGCGTGGACAAGTCTTTCTAAGCGCTCAAGCGCTAAGAAATGCTTCATCCACTGCGTGGACAAGTCTTTCTAAGCGCTGACCGC
>JABUUR010000436.1 GCA_021443065.1 Fibrobacter sp. | reverse complement strand
ACACTCATTTAGTGAGCGGTTAGCGCTTAGAAAGACTTGTCCACGCAGTGGATGACAAAGCAAGCGAAATCCCGGCTCCCCGGGGCAAGCCCGGGATGAAAACCTTTGTTTTTGAAGGCTACCGGCCGGACAGGGCGTCGGCAAGGACAACCCGGTTTGAACCCAGTTGGATTGCATAATTCATGGAGGCCGTGGCCGCGTAGAACAGGGATGCAGCGTCTGTCGCATGCACCGGCATCACAGACACGCCCATGCTCAACGTGGTTGAAAGAATACCTTCGCCATAGGCAATCTGGAGCTGGGAAATCTCGTTTCGGATCTTTTCGGCGCGCTGGCGGGTAATCTGCAAGTCAGCCCCCGGAAGGATAATGCAGAACGCTTCACCATCGTAGCGACAAGGGATGTCCTCGTTGCGGATGTACCCCGGCAGTCGCTGACCAAGCTCCCACAGGAGCTGGTCTACCGCATGGCGACCGCGATTCTCCTGGATAAACTTGACTGCATCCGGATAAATCATGATCAGGCCAATGGGGTTCTTGTGGCGAACCGCGGAAAAGACCTCCCGAGCCAGGGATTCTTCGGCGTAACGACGGTTGAACAGGCCCGTCAAGGAATCGCGAATGCTGTTCTGTTCAAAACGCATGTTCAAGTTCTGGTTTGCAACATACAGGCCGAAGGCTGTCGCAAAGGCACTCACCTTCATCAACCAGTCTTCCTTGGTTTCGTTGTCCGGAAGGGAATCCGCCTGAAGGGAGAAAATGCCAAAATGCTCGTCGATGCCCTCGATAGGCGAACAGAAGGAAATCCCCTGGGGATGGTGATGTAAATGGGTGCAGCCGCCTTTCAACCTTGGGCTGGAGTAATCGGAGACCACAATGTCGCCGGTATTGAAACTTGCGCATTCGCCCGGACGGATTACATCGTCGCTGATGACCTTGTCGCCAAAGGCAAGAATTTTGTGGAGATCCGTCTGGGATCCCGCATACATATAAAGTATTCCCGAAGCCTTGGGGAACATCTTCGGAAGCAGGACCTCCATAGTCTTGAGGACCTCGGGGAAAGGACGGTTCTTAAGGACGCACTTGGAGAAGGCCTTCCAGGCATCCATGGGGAATTCCGCCTTGACAATTTCCGACGCCGGTTTTCCCAAGACCTCCCTGACAGGCATAGCCCCTCTGGGCAGTTCCTGTTCGAAGGACGGGATATTCCGTTCCGGAACAACAGGATTGCTGGAGGTAATTTCCATCTTGGATGCCTTGATTTCGTTTAAAGTTTCTTCGAATTCCATTTCCTTGGCTTCGATTTTCCTTTTACAAACGGAGAACAGGACTAACCCCAAAACGGCCCCCCACGCCCCGACAAAGACAAACTTACCCCCAAGGGAAATTGTCGTTTCGGGAACAAAGAACGATACGGCTACACCTGCAACAAATGCAATTAGCCAGAGAATGAATGAGAACATAGTCATGCCCTTAATCTACTTATTTGCGCGTTATTTGTCTTAAAAAAATCGCATAAATGAGCTGATTATGGGGAAAATTCTAAATTTGGCTTCATGACTATTCTCGATAAGATTGCCCTAGCCCTCCCCGCCGTG
>JABUUR010000213.1 GCA_021443065.1 Fibrobacter sp. | reverse complement strand
ACAAAAGACAAGGCTCTTTTTGCCTATCCGTTCATTTTGCAAACACCTGCTTGCTTTTATTTTTCATGATACCCTTTTTTACGGATTTTTGACTATGTTTATATTATGGACTATACGTTTGTTTCTTGCTTTACCGCGCGTCCGGTACCCATAAACGTTCTGTACGACCATCTCGCCACTTGGGAGGATTATGCCAGGAAAACACCCGGCGTAGACTATACCGAGGCGACCCGTAAATTCATTGTCACCGAAGGGGACTACAGTTCCTGTGTTATCGAGAGGATTTTTGGCGAAGAGGACGAATCCAATCCTCGGGTTTTCGGGTTTGAAGGGACACAACTTTTGGCAGACGATTGCACTGTCAAGACACGGTTGATCGCGCGTATGGACGACGAAAAAATCCAGGGCGAAATTTACGTCACCATCATCAACTTGGCGCCGGACAAGCCTCTTGAAAAAAGGTTCTTTTCTCTTTGGAATATCTTGAACGAAAGGATAATTACGGAATGCTCCCCTTTCCTGTGGACGCCCCTGCCCGCCCCGAAAATCCTGCTGGACAATAACCAGTTGATATGGTTCTTGAGGGTAATCAACAGGCATCCCAGTTTTTCTTACGTGGATACCCGGGAGGCCCGCGAAAAGTTCATGCCTAAGGCCAAAACCTTAGGGGAAATTTCCGCAGAGACTACACAAGATGCCGCTTGCGAAAATGAAAGGGTAGCTGCCGACGATGCTGCAGAGGTTGCCACAGAAATCGTTGAAGAATCTCCTGCCGAGGCGACAGGTGCGGCCATCGAGAACGTAGCGGTCAAGGCGGAGGAAACCACCGCCGATGCAGCAGAACCTACCGCGTTGATCGCGGAGCTCAAAATGAAGTTGGAAGGCTTGAAAGGTGAAAACGAGGACTTGTCAGAGAAAAACGAACAGTTGGTCTCCTCAATCCGGAAATTGAAAACCGAAAGGAAAACCCTTGGAAAAAACGTAGAAGATCAAAAGAACCGTATCAGGGTACTGAAAAAGCGGGTAGAACAAGCGGAGGCGCGGGCCAAGGATGCCGTCAGCGGAGACATGGATGAATTCTGCGAATATTTTGACAGGGAGCGCGAACGCCTTGAAGAAGAAGGCGAACAAAAGGATGCCCGTATTGAGGAATTGGAACGGGAACTTGACGTAGCCAAAGGTAAAATCACTTCGCTGAAGGGTAGGCTCAACAAGCAAAACTCCGGCAACGGGGTCAGCGGTCTGCTGGCGCCGCCCGAGGGCGAGTCTGAAAAATACGAGAACGAATTCGGAATCGCCGTCTTTAGTGCCTTGCACAAGGCCATCGAAAAGACCCCCACAAAGAACAACTCGCCCCACGCCCGTAGCATTGACGTGTGGCAGGCGATTATCGATGCAAATCCGGATCTGGAAAGGGCGTACGAGGAATTCTGCGACAACAAGGATGCCCTAAAAAATGCCATTGTGGCCGGCGAACTTGAAAAGAAAAAGCACCTGCTGAAACCTTTCAACCTTGATTTCGACAGGCACACCAACTGCCACCCTAAAATCACCTTCGGCAGCGACCCCCGCTATCTGGCAAGCGCCGCCTCCACCGC
>JABUUR010000306.1 GCA_021443065.1 Fibrobacter sp. | reverse complement strand
ATCGACAAGGTTTCCGCACATATTCTCGCTTTGCAAGAAGAAGGTGTGGCAGCGATTTTCCGCCCCCTCCACGAATCTGGCGGAAACTGGTTCTGGTGGAGCACCCACACGGGTAAGCAGTTTGCAACCCTCTACCAGCTGGTCTACGAACGCATGGTGTTCAAGAACGGCGTGAACAACCTGATTTGGGACTTCAACCCCCAGGATGTTTCCAAGATTTCCTGGACTCCCGGTGAAAACTACTACGACGTTCTCTCCGTGGATATTTACAACGACGCAAACGACCACCAGAGCAACGCCTCTGCCTTCATCGACTTTACCAACAAGGGCGGCACCAACAAGATTATCGCCCTCAGCGAAAACGGCCCCATCCCCGACGTGAACGCCATGTACTCCGAGAACGCACCCTGGAGCTGGTGGATGCCCTGGTACGAATCTCCGGCTTGGGGAGGCGGCTTCGTGAGCAAGACTGCAGCAAGCGTGTGGACAAGCAATCTGGCAGACGAACGAATCATTACTTTGGACAAAATGCCCGGCTGGGACAACTACAACGATGCAAGTACCGCCACCAAGGTCTGCCCCACTTCCACAGAGAACGCCTCCTTCGGTGCAGATACCGCAAAGGCCAACGAAGAGAACGTGGACATGCTCATGGGAGTCACCTTCAAGGCATTGAACGACAGCGGAGCAAACATCGAATACCAGAAGGTGCCCGACCTGACCGGCGCAAAGTCCCTCTCCATTGAAATCGAGAACAAGGGCGAAGGCGGTGAAAACGGAGGCATCTGGGTGGGGCTCGCCTTTGTGCGCAACGGCATGGAAGACGACGGCTGGACTTGGGAAATGTCACCCTCCGACGGCTGCTGGCTCAATGACGGAGCCAAGGCCACCTGCGAGTTCGACATTACCACCTACACCGATGACGATGGCGTAGAACACCCCATGGATTTGAACAACATATTCTCTGTCACCCTCATGGTGGGCGGTGCCGCAGGCTTTAACGGCACGGTGCTCTTCGACAACCTGATTGCAGACAACGGCAAGGTGGTGAACACCTTCGACAAGAAGGCGAACCTCTTTACCGCAGCCACCCAGAGCAAGGGACACATCGAAAAGATCGAGCTTTTAAATAAGGACGGCACCCCGGCAGCAATTCGTACTGTGGCAGCGGCAAAGTCCGCGGGGCTTCGCATCCAGGGCAATAACGTAGTGCTCAATGCCGCAACCGCAGGCACCGTAAGCGTGGATGTTTTCGCCATGAACGGAAAGCGGGTGGCAACCCTCTACAAGGGGGCACTCTCTGCAGGCACCCACGCATTTGGCATGGGCGACCTGACGAAGGGACAGTACATTGTGCGGGTGAAGGGTGCGGGAATTACAGCCACGAAGCCCGTGATGATTCGATAACGGGAACCTCGGTTATAAAAAAGTTTAGTGTTTGGGAGAACGTCGCGGTACTTGCCGCGGCGTTTTTTTTTACTCATCTGTAATTGTTTGTGAAAAGAAATGCGGATCCTTGAAAAAAAAACGTGTTTTCATCACATTTTTCCTTATTTTTAGTTTGGAATAATTGACTTTAAAATTTATGAGTGTATTTTTCATA
>JABUUR010000498.1 GCA_021443065.1 Fibrobacter sp. | reverse complement strand
ACTTATACAGCCCATCCCATCCCATGCCGCTTATGCACTAGCAGGTTGAAGCGGGGTTTTTCTATATTGCGCTCCATGTTCAAGATAGGTGTTATGGCTTCTGGCGGCGGAAGCAACTTCAAGGCGATTATAGACCAGATTGGCGAGGGCAACCTGGAGGCCCAGTGCAAGTTCCTCATTACCAACAACGGCGGTTGCGGTGCTGTGGACCATGCCAGGACTTACGGCATTCCCGTCTACCACATTTCCGGCAAGACCCACCCCGACGAAACGGAGTACGAAAAGGCTCTTTGCTCCGTCCTTGACGAACGCCCTGTAGACCTGCTGATTCTTGCGGGTTATATGAAAAAACTGCCCGACGGCCTGATTGCAAAGATGCCGAACCGTATTTTGAACATCCATCCTTCGTTGCTTCCCAAGTTTGGCGGTAAGGGATTTTGGGGAATCCATGTTCACGAGGCGGTCCTTGCGGCTCACGAAACGGAGTCCGGCCCTACGGTTCACCTGGTTTCCAGCGAAATCGACAAGGGGCGTATACTCGCCCAGCGCAAGGTTGCCGTAATGCCCGGCGATACCCCCCAGGTGTTGCAGGCCCGTGTGCTGGAGCAGGAACACGACCTTTATTGGCGTACCATCAAGGAATACGGCGAAAGCCTGCAAAAGTAGCGGTATCTGGCATTATGAAATTCAAACCACCAGCCTTTGTGGAGCGTATTCAATCTCCCCTGGAGGGGGAGGCCGCCTTTCGCAGTCATTTTCCCGGCAGGATTGTTGTAGGGATCGACGAAGTGGGGCGCGGTCCTTTGGCGGGGCCGGTGGTGGCCTGCGCCGCGGTGCTCAAGTCCCCGGATGTCTTGCCCAGTCTTGACGACTCGAAGAAGTTGACCCGCCCCAAACGCGAATCCATGTTCGAATCGGTAAAGGATGCCTGCCTTTGCTATGCCATTGCCAGCGCAAGTGTGGAAGAAATAGATTCCATCAATATCCTGGAGGCTGATTTCTTGGCCATGCGCCGTGCCTTGAGCGCCCTGGGCATGCCCGGTCTTAAGGTGAACGAACCCGAGTTGCCCATGGAGGTGAAAGGTTCCTTTGCAGACTGCGTAACGGCTTTCGACGCCAGGGTTTCTTGCGCAGACTTGTTTACGTCCGCTGCTCCGGAGGTGGTCGTTGCGGTAGACGGAAACCTGAAAATCCATGGCGTTCCCGAGGATTTCCAGATTCCCGTGGTAAAGGGAGACGGCCGTGTGGCTTCCATTTCGGCGGCATCCATCTTGGCCAAGGTGTTTCGTGACCGCTACATGGACGGTCTGGAAAAGACTTATCCGGGTTACGGATTCGACAAGCACGCAGGCTACGGCACCAAGGCCCACCTGGACGCTATCCGCAAGTTGGGAATGACCCCCGCCCACCGCCGCAGTTTTCACCCCAAGGGACTTTGAGGCTTTTTGGGGTCTCCTACAACATCATGGGTCAGGTAATACTTGGTTTTCAGTAATCGGTTGTCAGTTGTCGGTTATCGGTTATCAGTTGTCGGTTATCAGTTATCAGTTATCAGTGATAAGGTCTCCACAAAGAGGATAACAGCGACTATGCCAATAAATTGGCT
>JABUUR010000153.1 GCA_021443065.1 Fibrobacter sp. | reverse complement strand
CGCTTTTTCAACAGCAAATCATAGAGGCAATGGTCCGTCTTGGAAACGAAAATCGCCACACGTTCTACCTTGGTGGTGTCAAAAAGATTCCAGTTCAGCTGGAGGTGGCCTTCCAGGGTCTGCAAGTGCTTGCGGATTTCTTCGATATTGTCGGAATCAGCCTCGAAAACGGCGCGGAGGAAGAAGGTTTCGATGTCCTTGGCGGTGTGCTGCTGCAAGTCCACGATGTTTGCGCCAGCCTTGGCGAGGACCTGGGTTGTACCGGCGATAAGGCCCTTTTGGTCGGGACAATGAATCTGCAAAATGTAACGTGTAATAGCCATGGTCTAAAATTAGCAAAAAAAAGTGAAAGGAGTGAAATTTGAGGTGACCACAACGGAATAACTTTAGGTTTATAAAAAAATACTTTAATGTGGGTCGGAAATATGCTAATTTTTCGCTTGTCTTAAATGAACGTAGGATTAAAAATGAGTTTGAAAAAAGTTGTTGTGGCCCTGATGGGCTTGGCCGTGGTTGGTTCCTGGGCTGTACCCCCCAAGACCTGGGATGCAATCTACAAGGCCGAAGGTGAAGGCGATTATACCTCTGCAAAAATCGAAGGAAAGATTCGTCTTGGCCAGTACACGCACTACCAGAGCGTGCAGCCGGTGTCCTTCAAGGTGAACGATAGTTTGTTTGCATTTTCCGTTGCGGGCAACATGACTGTCCCCGCGGAAAAAATCGAAAAGGGTAATTTCGAAGGCGACTGCAACAACACCAAGGAAGCCTGGATTTCTTATTTCGACAAGCCCCGCACCTTTACCTCGGGCAAGGGAAAGAACAAGACCGAGAGTCAGTATATTATCAATATCGCCGGCGTGGACTTGGCCTGCGGCGACGATCTTTACGCCTTGAGCGACCTCAAAATCAAGTTTACAGATCCTCAGGCTCAGGCCGCCTGGGTTGCAGAACTGGAAGGCCGCGAAAAGTACCAGCGCAAGCAGGTTGCCGAATTCCGCAAGGCCGAGCAGGAACATCGTGCGTCGTTGCGCGAAATTTCGAGTTTCTTTACGGACCCCCGCGACGGCCAGACGTACCGCACCATCAAGGTGGAAGGTCGCGAGTGGTTCGCCCAGAACGTGAACTACAATGTGGATGGCCATTCCTGGTGTTACGAAGACAAGGATTCCTACTGCATGCGCAGCGGCCGCCTGTACGACTTGGAAGGAGCCCGCAAGGCTTGCCCCGAAGGTTGGCATTTGCCCCGCGACCGCGAATGGCACGATTTGCTCACCGGCCTTACCCACTGCTACGATGGGGTGGACAAGTGCGAAGCCTTTGCAAAGAAGATGAAGGCCACCACGGGCTGGCAGGGCGGTGGCGGCACCGACGAATACGGCTTTTCCATTTTCTCCTCGGGCTACCGCAAGGTAATCGGCAAGTCCACCGTGCGCTACGAGGACATGGGTGAGTACGCCGGATTCTGGAGTGCCCAGAATGGTCGCAACGAAACCATCTGGCTTTGGTCCATGGGACGCATGAGCGACCAGATGGTGCGTCAGTTGGTGCCAAGCAAGACCAACGCCTACTCCGTCCGCTGCATCAACGGGAATTAGTTGTCGGTAGTCGGTTATCAGTTATCGGTGG
>JABUUR010000485.1 GCA_021443065.1 Fibrobacter sp. | reverse complement strand
ACTGATAACCGATTACTGATAACCGACTACCGATAACCGACAACCAATTACTTTGCCGGGACCTTATCGCGAACACAGCGGACCGACATCAGCGCGTTTTTTTCAACAATGTCAATGACCGCGTTGTCCCGACGGTACGTGAGGCTCAGACGATAGGCGTATTCCGTATTGTAGGCGGCGGATTCAAACGCTGTAGATGTCCAGAAATTAGCCACAATGCCAAAGGGTTCCTGATGGCCGTCGTCATCCACACGACCCAGAGGCAACGCCTTGAAGGAGAAAAAATTCCATCCGTTCCCTTTTTCAAGCCAGCCTTGCCGGGACTTAAGGACCTTGCCAGCAACGGCAACTCCGCCCACATCTTCCAACAGTTCCTTGTATTCTTCCTCACTGGGCATGTGCCACCCCTCGGGGCAGGCTTCAACAGCATCCGCCCAAGTGTACAGACGCCCATAGCCGGCCCTGTTCTTGGGATCCATGCTAAAACTTTTGCTGTGGTCCGTTCGAAAATTCAGGTTCTCCGCCATCCATTCCTGTTCCCCGATTTTAACGGTCCTGTACTTCTGTCCATCCCGGGCATCGATAAAGAAACTCCTATTGCTAGGAAACAAGCGTGATATCCGATGAAAAAAAGATTGCAACATTACAACTTCCCCAAAAAAAACATCCTAGACAAACAGTCCAAACAAGCGACCCTTTCAGGGCATCGTCAAGTTGTCTTTATAATTTTGGCGGTACTTATGTTTTTTCAAAAACCCAGTACGGCCTCAGAAATTTCATTTGCCTCGTCCGATCCGAAGTCTGCATAGTCCGGATTGAACTCGCCCCAGCCATCGCTGGTACCGCATTCCACACCCACTTCAAAGGAAGACCATTTGAAAGCGGCAAACACATGTTCAAACCGTTCCATGAGCCGGGAGAAAAAATCCTCAGGCAATCCGTCTTCCGCTACCATGGTGCAGTCCATGGCCAAAAGTTCCGTCTCGGGCAATTCCTCGAAGCGGCATTCATACTCGTCGTTCATAATTTCGTCGACGGAGTACCACTCACCGGAATCTTCGTGAGGTAGTTCGGCTTCGGGGAACTGTTCCATAAAGGCATCGTAAAGTGCAGAGAGGTCTTCTCTTACACCAATAAACCGCATAAGTATTCGGCTTTCCATGTTTCCTCCCAATTTCGATGTAAATATACAAAACTTTGCACAAAAAAAAGACCGTCATCCAAAGATAACAGTCTTTTTAGTGGAGGTGAGGGGAGTCGAACCCCTGTCCAAAATCGCATCCCTGTCCATTCCTACAAGCTTTCCCTTCGTATTTAAGGTCTCGTCTGATCCACGCCCAAGAAGGTCGGCGCGGACTTCAACCAGCCTAGTAAATCTCGACATCTGCACCCAGGCATTACAGACATCCATCCCATATTGCGTCCGGACGTACTACCCAATGGGAGTGGGTCGAGGCCCGGCGTAGCCGCTAATTAGGCTGCGAGTGCGTAGTTTTCTTCAGCACTTATTTTTTTTCAGACTTTTTTACGAGTGCCCTCGTCTGAGACCTCGGCTTGCAACTAACACTTCAGCAACCCTGTCGAAACCAGATCACCCCCGTTGATAGTAGGATGAAATCAAATATAGTAAATTTTTCGCTTA
>JABUUR010000266.1 GCA_021443065.1 Fibrobacter sp. | reverse complement strand
TGTTGGCAACTTTGTTGCCTTACAATTCTTAGGTTCGAAGGAGCAGTCGCGCCCTCACTTAGATGTTGCAGGTTCCGCAGCCGGAGCAGCAGGTTCTTCAACAGGGGCCACCGCAGGTTCTGCGGCAGGGACTTCGGCCAGCACCTTGATCAGTTCCACCTCGAACACCAGCAAGGAATTAGGGGGAATCAGAGGATCGACACCATCTTCGCCGTAGGCAAGGGCGCTTGGAATCCAGGCCTTTACTTTTCCACCTTCCTTCATCACCTGGAGCAAATCCTGAAAGCCCTCCATAAATACGGCGACCGGATACTCCATAGGTTCGTTACGCTTGATACTGTTGTCGAATTCGGTACCATCCAGAAGGCTGCCCACGTAGTGGATCCTCACATTGTCCGAAATCTTGGGCACAAGACCGGAGCCTTCCTTTATTACTTTGTACTGAACACCCTTGGGCGTAACCTTTACAGTGGAATCCATGACGTTCCTGGAAAGGAACTGGGCCTGTTCGTCCAGGGCCTTTTGGGCGGCAGCCTTCCTATCGGACTCTTGCTTGACCTGCATTTTCAAGAGCAGATCCTCCATGGCGCTTTCACGTGCAGCATCGTCCATCCTGACAGTACGGGCTGAATCTACATAGTCCTTAACAGCCTCCATCACCGCCGAATAATCCAGGGGCACATTCACGTCGTCCAGCGTCTTTCCCATTTCTACACCCAGGGCGTAACTGTAACGTTGCACAGGGTCTTCGAGGTTTATGTTCGCCGGAGCGGCAGACGGCGCCGCGGCAGCGGAAACTGCAGGTGCTGCCGGGTCATTCTTTGTGACAGGGGCTGGCTCCACGGCGGGCTTGGTGCCGCCACAGGCAAGCAGGGAACCGCAAACTACAAGGCCAGAGGCGCAACGGATCAACTTCATTTTGACTCCTCGAGACATGATTGAAAACACACAACCTAACAAAAACCAACAAGAGAACACCGTGCGAACACTTTTTATTCCCTCGATTCTTGTATAAGATAGTGATTTTCATCAACACTGGGCAAGTTTGACAGACAAAAAACGGCAAATTTCGCACAAATTCTTCATTTTTATTTTTCAAAGCACGAATTGGGGATTCCTTTTGACACAAATCACCTTGTAAACTGCAGAATACAAAACCCTTTAAAAGTAAAGTAAAATTTATTAAATTTCACCTTAAGAGTGAATTGGAGATAAATGTGAGCAACCGCTTCTTGAACATCATTGATTCGGCAAACCTGAACAAGGGCAAGTTCGACGACTCCATGGAATCCTTGAAGGAATCCCTGGAAAATTACGTCAGCGCGTCCAGGGTTGCGCCCAGCGTTGAGTACGTCAGCGCCAAGGCCCCGACTTCAACGGGTTGGCTCCGCGGCTCCCTTTCCTACCCCTGGGTCTTGATTTGCACAATCGCCCCGGTAATCGAAGAACTGTTCTAGAATTTTTAACAACAGAAAATGTAAAGCCTGCTGCACGCGGGCTTTTCTTTTTGTGTTTTTTGTTGTGCACTATTTAAAAGCGTACTCCCGTTTTTTAAATTTGAACTATAAAAAATCAACCTGGAGACCATTATGGCAGCTCTCGTTTTGGACGGCAAGGCCCTTGCCAAGACTACCGAAGAAGAA
>JABUUR010000435.1 GCA_021443065.1 Fibrobacter sp. | reverse complement strand
ATCACCCACGCCGCCGGAGCCAAGGTCCCCGTAGGCATGAGCCCCGAACGCATGCGCCAACTGATTTCAAACGAAGGCTTGACACCCGTCGAACGTGACGCCAAGTACGAAGTTTACGGATAGGGCACTTTTAAATAACGGTTCCTACGCGGGGGTAGTTCTCACAGCTCAGAGCGACGCAAGTCGGCCAACAGCTTCTGCGAACAGGTCCGGCTCTTGCAGCAAACTGATTACGACCCAGCCGTCTTCTTCGAAGTCGAAGAAAAATCCCGGCTGCACCAGCACATGCTTTTCTCGAAGGAGACGCAGCGTCAACTCCTCGTCGTCTTCGCCCAGGTGGAGAACGGCGTACCAGCCCCCCAGAACCCTGGGGCAGACTTTGCCAGGGAAATTCTTTTGCAGGCATTCCCAGTTGGCGCGAGTCCTTTTCAAGACCGCCTGCTGATACGAATCCGCATTTTGCAGCAGGGGTGCCGCCAAGGCCTGTGGCATGGATGACACACTCAAAAAAGCGTCCTCCACATATTCCAGGGCCTCATGGATTTTTTCGTACTGTTCCTCCGGAATGGACATGGCCATCCAGCCCAGTTTCAGCTGGGGCGACCCCACCGCCTTGCTAAGGCCGTTCAGCCAGAAAATGGGGCACTTGGGCCTGCGTCCAAAACGCTTCAAGTCCTCGAACACGTACTTGTAGGAGCGCTTCAATTCCCGGGATTCCTTTTCAAGGGCGTAATCGCCGAAAACCTCGTCCACCACAAGGACCAAGTTCCGCTCCTCGCAAAAAGCGACCACCTGCATCCATTCCTTTTTCGAAATGCAATGGCCCGTAGGATTGTGGGGCGAAACCAGCAGCAGGATCCTTGCATTTTCCGGTGCAGAAAGCAGGGAGTCGTCATCCAGGATAAAGCGAAAACCGCCCTTGCCCTGCACCTTCTCGTAGGAGAACTTCAAAAAATAGGGGTGACATTCCAGATGCTCCAGGGCGGCCAAGGTATCCAGCAACGGGTAACCGGGCAAGGGAGTCAAAATTCCGTCACCCGGGTCGCAGAACGTCTTGAACAAGATGGAGTAGGCTTCGCTGGTGCTTGCGGTCAGTAGGATTTCGTCCGTGGTAAAGTCGCCTCCGCGGGCGCTATAATAGTCGGCCACCGCCTTGCGTGCAGAAAGCCAGCCCGAGGCGTCGGGAGACCAATTGCCAAAGCTTTCCCTGGCCACGTCCACGGCACTTTGCAAATCCACGGGCAGCCCCGCCTTTACCGGGGAACTGACGGTCAGGTCCACAAAAGGCGTTTCGCATTCACCGCCCTGGGCTGCACACGATTCAATCACCTGCGCCTTGGTTCGTTCCAGTTCCTCGAAAAAAGGCGTTGGAGTCAAGTCCTTGGGTAAACGTCTTGAAAGTTTGATTTTTGCAGCCATCCTACATCACAATTGATAAACGAAAACTTTTAAACGAATTTTGAAAATTTCAACCGCATAAAAATTTACTTTTCGCGATGCTTTTTCAGCACCCCCACAAGCAAGGAGGCAAGCAGGATTCCCGCAGGAACAACCACCGCAACGGTCAGCAGGATCAGTTTCTGAAAATCGCTCATGTCCTTCAGGGAATTCTTGAAAGCCTTCAGGCGGGCAAGCAGACCTTTCCTGGA
>JABUUR010000469.1 GCA_021443065.1 Fibrobacter sp. | reverse complement strand
TTGACAAAATGCTGCGGAATTAGATGTACATGAAAACGAACATTCTATACGTCCTATTTTTTTTTTCTGTTTCTCCGATAAATGCGTAAACTTTGACTTTTACGTGTCTGTGTTAAGAAAAAGTTACTTTAAAACAGCTGGTTGTCGGGTCTCCTTAAAAGTATTTAAGGGGACTTTTGACTATGTTTGCCAAATTTTACGATAGATAATGCGTTCTAAAATCTATATTTCGTCAGAAAAAGGGTTTTATCATGAAAATAGGATCATATACATTCGCCCTGGTTTTGGGCGCTTTTGCATCGGTTAGTTCTGCAACTCAAGTTCAGGGTTTCGTTTCTGGTTTCATTCCTGGCTCCGTCGAAGAATTGATGGAATCGGATGGTGCAAAAAAATCCACTTCTCTCCATTCTGATTTCTCCTGGGCTCTCGGTGCCGAGGTTCTGACTTATCCCGTGAATTACCTCATGGTAGGGGGCGGTATCGGTTTTTACAGCCTGCAAAAAGACGGCGGCGACAATGTTGTGATGCCTGCTATCCCCGTGTGGGCCTCCGTTGGTGTAATTGGACCGAAGGCATGGACTGCCCGTCCTTACTTTGAAGCCCGGATCGGTTATGCGTTCCCGGCCACCCCCTTGTCTACCTGGTGGAGCAAGCCCTTGAACTTCCTGGTCGGTGCGAATTTGGGTGTCCATCTGCCGTACCACATGGGTGTTGAATTTAACTGTACCTACCTGTCCATGAACAAGAACTTCAAGGATGATGGTGTTAACTTCCGCCTGAGTGCCGTGAAAATCGGTGGCTCCGTCACGGTTCATTTTGATTTGTTCGGCGGTTCTACTGCTTCCAATGCTGAGTCCGCTAAAAAGTCCAATGCCTTCGAAGTAACGCCCGAACCTGCTGCCGAACCTGCAACCGATGACAATCTCTACGGATATCCCTCCAGCGAAGGCACGGAATCTTCCGGCTACGGTGAATCTTCTTATGACAGCACCGGCGATCAGACTGCCGAATCTTCCGCAGAGCCCGCATCTGGCTACGGTTCCGAGGAATCTTCTGCTGCGGAAAGTTCTACTGTAGAGGAACCTGCAGAAGAATCGTCTGAAGGAGACGTTGCAGAAGAAACCCCTGCCGAAGAGGCTGTAGAAGCTCCAGCTCCCGAGGCAAAGCCTGAACCTGCCGCCCAAAAGACAAGCAAGAAAAAGGCCGCCAAGAAGTCTACAAAGAAAAAGGCAAAGAAGGCCGCCAAGAAGTCTACAAAGAAGACATCTAAAAAGAAAAAGTAATCTGGTTTTACCGGCAAAAGATTCGTCGCTAGTGGCAGCCACCGCTAGCGGCTTTTTCTATATTTACGGCCATGATTAAGTTTTCTGATTTTCCGTATGTTGCTGACCGCTACAACGCAGTCCGCAGGGAAACTGTACAGGTCCGCGTAGGCGAAGCCTTGATCGGGGGCGGTGCCCCCATTTTAGTTCAGTCCATGACTACCACCAAACCCAAGGATGTGGAAAAGACGGTGGCCGAGACTTTGGCTCTTGCCAAGGTGGGTTGTGGCCTTGTTCGTATAACGACGCCCACTGCTGCCGATGCCGCAGGCCTTGAAGAAGTGATGAAACGCATTCGCGGTGCTGGCTGCAACGTGCCTGTTTCTGCCGACATCCATTT
>JABUUR010000118.1 GCA_021443065.1 Fibrobacter sp. | reverse complement strand
CATGAAAGTCATTAAGGTTATTGGAAAAGTTTTAAGCGTACTGATTTTGATCGCCTTGATCATTCTCGGCATTACGACCTTGCAAAAGTTTGCAACCGAACCTCGGGAAACCTATCTGCAGGGGCAGATGGAAGCCCGCAGGGTTCTTGTGGCCGGCAAGATTCCCGGCCGTGTAGAAACCGTATTCTTCCGCGAAGGCGACATGGTAGAAAAGAACGCCATTGTGGCCATGATCAGCAGCCCCGAAATCGAGGCCAAGAAGATTCAGGCACGGGGTGCCCTGGGGGCCGCCCGGGCCCAGGCAAGCAAGGCCCAGAATGGTGCCCGTACCGAAGACGTTACCGCCCTGAAGGCCATGGCCGCCCGCGCCCAGGATGCCGCAAACCTTGCCAAGAATACTTACGATCGCGTCCAAAAACTCTATAACGAAGGCGTTCTCCCGCTGCAGAAGCGTGACGAGGCCGAAACCCAGATGAGGGCCTCCCAGTCTGCTGCCGATGCCGCCAAGGCCCAGTACGACCAGGCCATTGCCGGTGCACGCTTCGAAGACAAGGCTGCCGCAAACGCCCTGGTTCTCCAGGCGAAAGGTGCCAACGCCGAAGTGGATGCCTACCTTGAAGAAACAAAGATCCGCGCTCCCATTGCAGGTGAAGTTTCCGTTAAACTTGTCGAAGAAGGCGAAGTTGTTGGCTCCGGCATGCCCATTGTGGCCATTACGGACTTGGACGACTCCTGGGCAGTGTTCCATATTCGCGAGGACATGCTCAAGCATGTTTCCAAGGGAAAAATCTTTATGGTTTTCGTCCCGGCCCTTGACACCCAGATCGACATGGAGGTCACCTATATCTCTTCTGTAGGTGATTATGCAACCTGGCGCAGTTCCAAGGAAAGCGGCGGCTTTGACTTGAAATCCTTTGAAGTCCGCCTCCGCCCCACCAAGAAGGTTGAAAACATCCGCCCCGGCATGAGCGTGCTGTTCCCCATCGATCAAATCAAGTAGCCAGAATAACTGGGTTGACTCGTGCTAAAGTCTTTCTTTAGAACAGTGTACAAGGTGTATTTCAGCCACAATCTGGTTTTGTGGCTGGTGCTTCTTGTCTTGCCGGTGGGTGTGTCCATCTTTATGCTGGACGTTTTTTCTGCGGAATCTGTCCAGCACGTTCCCATAGGAATTGTAAAGCAGGACCGCTCCTATTTGGCAGATGAATTTGAGCAGGGCTTAAGGGCAAGCCCCGTGATCAACGTGCAGCAGATGTGCGAAAACCTCGGCGATTGCGAACATGCAATTATTCGCGGAGACTTGCAGGCCTTTGTGGTGATTCCCTACGACATGGGGCGACGGGCCCTCCGTATGGAAACCCCTGTGGTGCCTGTCTATTCCAGCGGTCAGAACTATTTGACCAACACCTTCGTGACCAAGGAAATCCGCTCGGTGTTTGCCTCCATCGGGGCAAATATTTATACAAAGTCCATGGAAGACCCCGTCAAGGTGCAGTTGCGGTCTGTCGGTAACGTCGAGGGCAACTATCAGGGTTTCCTGGGCATGGGACTTATAACCTCCATCTTCCACCTGGCATGCATTCTCGGTGCGGTGTATATTCTCAGTTTCCCCTTCCGCGACCGTCGTGTCAAGGAACTGCTTGAGGCCGCCGGCGGTAGCCGAACTACATTGTGGA
>JABUUR010000497.1 GCA_021443065.1 Fibrobacter sp. | reverse complement strand
AAGTCGCAAGAGTTGGCAGCGAAGCTGCAACCACTGATTACTGACTACTGATAACTATTGGTGCCGAGCCGAATAATTTGGAAGCGAAGCTGCAACCACCAACCACCAAACACCAAACACCAACCACCAACCACCGTTTTATGCTCGACTCAATCATCAATCCCTACTACGACCGCCTTCCCGGCAGCTACCTGTTTTCTACCATCGCAAGGAAAATCAAGGAATACCAAGGCACCCACGCCAATGCAGACATTATCCGCCTGGGCATCGGCGACGTGACAACACCTATCATCCCCGCGGCCATTGAAGCCATGCACAAGGCTGTAGACGAAATGGCCTGCAAGAAAACCTTCCGCGGTTACGGCCCCGAACAAGGCTACGATTTTTTGCGGGAGGCAATCATCCGCGGTGAATACACTCCCCGTGGTGTTGAAATGGACCCGGAGGATGTCTTTGTCAGTGACGGCTCCAAGTGCGACGTTGCCAACATCCAGGAACTTTTCGCCGCCGACGTGAAAATCGCGATTCCTGACCCGGTCTATCCGGTTTACCTGGATTCCAACGTGATGGCGGGCCGCACTGGCTTTATGCAGGAAGACGGCCACTTTTCCGAGGTGACCTATCTCGCATCTACCGCCGAAAACAATTTTCAGCCGGAACTTCCAAAGAATCCTGTGCAGCTTATTTACCTGTGCAGCCCCAACAATCCCACGGGCACGGTTTTAAACCGTGAGACTCTTCAGAAGTTCGTGGACTACGCCAATGAGACGGGGGCGCTTATCCTGTTCGACGGTGCCTACAACTGCTACATCCAGGACGAAACTTTACCCCACTCCATCTACGAGATTCCCGGTGCCCGCAATTGCGCCATCGAGTTCCGCAGCTTCAGCAAGACCGCGGGCTTTACCGGGGTCCGCTGCGCCTACACCATCGTCCCCCACGAACTGGGCAAGCTGCGCTCCATGTGGAATCGCCGCCAGTGCACCAAGTTCAACGGCGTAAACTACGTGGTGCAGCGTGCCGCCGAATCCATCTACACTCCCGTAGGCTGGGAGCAGACCAAGGCGGTCATCAAGGGCTATATGGACACCGCATCCATGATCCGCACGGAATTGAGCGCCGCGGGCTACACCGTCTTTGGCGGCGAGCACGCCCCCTACATCTGGTGGAAGCTGGAAAATGGCGAAAAGTCCTTCGACTTCTTTGACCGTCTCCTTTCCACCTGCGAAGTGGTGGGAACCCCCGGCTCGGGCTTTGGCCCCTGTGGTGAGGGTTACTTCCGCCTCACGGCCTTCGGCGACCGTGAGCAGACAAAAATCGCCCTCCAGCGCATCAAGGAACGCTTGTAAACTGCGCCTTGGGCTTTTTACTGTCCTCCCGGCTCCTCTTGCTGTCATCCCGGGCTTGACCCGGGACCTCACCCCGCAATGTCATCCCGGGCTTGCCCCGGGACCTCACCCCGCAATGTCATCCCGGGCTTGACCCGGGATCTTCCTCCGCAACTTGTCATCCCGGGCTTGACCCGGGATCTCCGCACTTGCATTGTCATCCCGGGCTTGACCCGGGATCTTTTTTTTTGCAGATCCCGGCGCGGAGGCCGGGATGACATGTTAGAGAGCGCCGTTTTACGCTGTCATTCTATATTTAAATTAGGTTAAAATTAAACAAAAAGAAAACCGCAGAGCTG
>JABUUR010000143.1 GCA_021443065.1 Fibrobacter sp. | reverse complement strand
TTAAGTATAATTTCCAAAAAAGGAGTTGGAAAAAATGAAAAAACTGGCAATCGCAATCTTGTTCGCCCTGACGGCCGTGCCCCAGGTTTTCGCTTACAGCGAGTACAGCGTTTTCTCCGTTGAAGGTTCCGAAAATTCCTCCGGCAAAAGTTATTCCTCCCAAAGCAAATCTCTAAATCTTGCCAACAGTTTCTTCTGGCGTTTGACCACGGGCATTAATATCGAAAATGGCGAAATATATAGGGAGGGTGACGATCGTGGAGAACAGGAATGGGCCGATTTTTCTGCGTTAGGTGATGCCTGGTCCTTGCAATTTGGTATAAATTTCAAACGCTTTTTTGCCCTGTACTTCGGCACGGATTTTGTGTTGGGAACCGGTTCCTATTGCCCGGAATTAGGTTCTTGTCGTGACGCTTCCCACTACAAGTTCAATTTCAACCTGGGTACGCTTTTTTATCCTTTCAGAAGCACTTCCGTCATGAAGGGCGTGAACTTCGGTGCAAGTCTCGGCTTCGAAGGTGAATTTTTTGATGTCGAGTCTCTAGAATATTCCGACGAAACGGACATGCTGGTGGATAATCCCGGCATCGCCCTGAAAACTGAAATCGGCTACACCTGGGATGTCTCTCGCCGCATCAGCCTTGGTATTGAATTTAACTTTACCCTCAATTTACTCTTTGACATTTTCGAATACGACGATGTGTTTGGCGAGGACACCTATAAGGAAGCCAGCGCCTATTCCATTGGCATTCTTTTCAACCTCATGCGCCGATAAAAAGCCCGCATTGTCATCCCGGCCTTTGCTTCCAGTCATCCCGACCTTTGCTTCCTGTCATCCCGGGCTTGACCCGGGATCTCCATCCCGCATTGTCATCCCGGGCTTGCCCCGGGATCTCCGTCCCGCACTGTCATCCCGGGCTTGACCCGGGATCTCCGTCCCGCATTGTCATCCCGGCCTCCGCGCCGGGATCCCCCTCCCCGCATTGTCATCCCGGCCTCCGCGCCGGGATCCCCCTCCCCTCATTGTCATCCCGGCCTCCGCGCCGGGATCTCCGTCCCGCACTGTCATCCCGGGCTTGCCCCGGGATCTCCATCCCGCATTGTCATCCCGGCCTTTGCTTCCTGTCATCCCGGCCTCCGCGCCGGGATCTCTCTTTAATAAAACACATCCATAACCGAAATATTTTTATATTTTTCTGCAAAGACATTTTTTTTAAGGGGGTTACATGAAAAATTTCTTTTTACTTTCTGCTCTTGTTCTCACTGTTCTTGCCCAGCCTGCATTTGCTGGTGTTTACAACATCGACCAGGATTACGACGATTATCCGCCGGAACCTCAAAGGGTGGAAATTTCAGAAAGACTGCTGACTCGAAACAGTTTCTTTTTTGAAATGAACGTAGGTCTTGGTTCTCAGGCTGTAGATGGCTACGTTTATAAGAATCACAGTGTTGTTGGTGCTGCCTTCGATGGATCCGGCTTATTCTGGGGGTTTAATGTGGGTTTGAACTTCAAGAGGTGGTTTGCTACCACCCTTGGATTCAACATGACCAATGGAACTGGCCATGCGAGTTTTGATGGTCCCATCGAAAAAATTGAAGATTTTGATTTTTATAATTTTAGCATCAATCTTGGTATTAAGGTTTTCCCGTTTAGGAATGTAGATGGCCTAGAAAACCTTTTTGCAGGTTTGGC
>JABUUR010000528.1 GCA_021443065.1 Fibrobacter sp. | reverse complement strand
TCTGCAATCATGTACTGGGCGAAACTGACCACGTTGAACTTTTCCTTGAGCTGGATGTAGGACTGGTTATTTTCACCTTCGAAGTTTCCGCTGGTAATGGAGTTTGTCACCTGTGCAAATTCGGCGGGGGAGGCTCCGTTGGTGCCGCTGGCAACCCAGCCGCCCTGGCAGCCCGTATCACCGTTTCCGCAGTTCTTCAATACATTGATGCTCTTGGAATCAATGCCGTAGTTGGTCTCCACAAAGCTTCTGTTCAGACGTTCACGCATATCATGGATGCCGAAGTATTCACCGTTGTAGAACACCACCACCTGGCGGCTTCGCTGGTAATCCACCTCGGTGCCTTCCATAAGGCTTGTAAGCATGGCATCGCCGAAGTAGTCCGTCCAGAAGCGGTTGCCGTTGTTGCGCAGATTGAAACTCTTGAATTTCTTCGCCTCGGGACGGGTCTTGAACAGGGAATACTTCAAATTCTTGTCGCCGTAATCGTCGTTGTCCATTTTGATGGCGACACTCTTCTTGGGCTTGTAGCGGCTGTAGTTACCGATGATGGAGATGCCCGCATCGATTTCCCAGTTCTTTGTCTTGGTGCTGCTTCCGTTCTCGAAAAATTCCACATGGACCGGGAGTTCCGTATCTCGCCAGAAATTTGCATTTTGGCATGGTTCTGTGCATTTGGGGTTGTTGTCGTCGTCACCGCCCACTCCAAAACCGCCCATGTTCCAGCCACCTACGCTACCCGCATTGTTTGTCAAGTCGCCCGTAGCGTACAGGCCGTTGGTGGAGTCGAACATGTCGTAATGGTTCACGGTCAGTGCCACCACCGGCATGGAGACGTTCTCGTTGATGAAATAAGTCTGGGTGCTTGTATCGATGGGCTGGCCGTTCACAAATTCAGAACAGCGGATAACCGTATTCTGGGTAATCTGCCTTGCCGCTGTAATGCTTTCGGAGTTCTGGGTGGGGTAGGAGCCGTCAAAAGTACACTTCACCTGTCCGCCCTGCTTGCCGGAAAGCGGGTTGATGGTCAGGCTAGAATAGAAACCCGCCGCCGGCAAATAGCTTTCCTTGGGAAGGTGATTGTCGTCGTAATCCTTGAGGCTGCTGGAAGATGGCGGCACGATGGGTGCGGAACTTGAACTGGAAACTTCAGGAACGATCGGGGAAGAACTGGAGTTTATTGCCGAACTGCTTTCGGGAATCTCCGGGTTTAAAATTTCACCGCTGGATACGGCCTCGAACGAAGACATGGGTGTTTCGCCAAAAACCTCATCCAAAGACGGGTCCGCGGGATTTTTATCTTCTGAACAACCGATAAATGCTGCACTCAAAACAATGGTTAGAACGATGGAATAATTCTTTTTCATGATGGCCTTGTGTAAAAAGTAAATCCATCCAAACAACAAACACCAGGGCTAAAGTTATAAAAAAAATGCCGTTTTTTAATCAAATTTAACGATTATTTACATAGGGGCGTGTAATAGCGTGTAAACAGGATTATGTCAGAAGATGACGGAACTATAGGTTCCGAAAATTCATCCTCCGCACTTATGTCATCCCGGGCTTGGATTGATGTCATCCCGGGCTCGACCCGGGATCTCACCCACACTGTCATCCCGGGCTCGACCCGGGATCTCACCCTCACTGTCATCCCGGCCTAAGCCTGCCCCGGGCTTGCCCCGGGGAGCCGGGATCCTTCAA
>JABUUR010000506.1 GCA_021443065.1 Fibrobacter sp. | reverse complement strand
TTGTAGGGCTTGTTGTTGTCGTAGTTTTGGGGCAGGGTGATGAAGTATTCCCGATTTTCTCCATTCACGTTCATCTCATAGCGGGAACCGTTTTCCACATCCTTCGTTTTCTTCAAGGTGGAAGTTTTTCCGCAACCCTTACTCGGGCGAGGAGTGTTCTTGAGAGGGTAGCCAAAAGCGTAAGACTTTTCAGTAAGCACGCTGCTGGAGCTTACAGGCGTAGGCATGCTGCTGGAACTTTCCGGTGCAACAGCACTGGATTCGGGAACGGGATCGCTGGCGCTGGAGCCAGGGACAGGCTCAGTTGCGCTGGATGCGGGAATCGGGTCGGTTGCACTGGAACCGGGGACAGGTTCAACAGCGCTGGAACCAGGAACAGGGTCGGTCGCACTGGAAATGCCGTTATCAGTTGCAGAACTGAGAGGAAGGTTGGGATCGTCACTAGATGCGCTGGAAAGAACAGCGGATGGATCGTTGGGATCTGTTGTGGAATTGCCTTCTCCACATGCAATCAATGCGGCTGCAACCATGGTCGCGCCTACCAAATAAAATTTGGTTTTCATTTGTACTCCTTATAATGTTGATGGAGGTAAACTCCATTTCCCTACATTCCAAAACTCCAAGGTAAACATAGTATGAAATATGTGTCGGGACACTACTTGTTACGTGCTTTTTACTAATCTGTATTTTAAAGTGTGTAATTATTGTGTAAGAACGAAACGCTGTGTAAAAAATTATTTGTCAAAGAATGCCGTATGCAAGAAGAGGCCCTGCAGCGAACCGCAGGACCTCTGTTGAACCAAGGAGTACTATGATTGAGATTGAGTTTGGGAGATGGGAGAAATTCTAAGCCACGCTCAGTTTACGGGCTGCCGCCTGCTGCTTTTTTGCAAGGCTGAAAGACAAGATGCCGTTTTCCAGGGAAACCTGGATGTTGTCGGTGTCAATGTCTTCGGCGAGGCGGAAACTGCGTTCGTAGCGTACGGTGGTGTCCTTGCGGGTGCGTGAAGCCTTTACCGTCAAGATGTTCTTTTCTACCTGGATATCGGTGTCATCTTTTTTGACACCGGGCAGTTCCACTTCGAGGGTGAAGCCGTTTTCTACTTCGTAGCAGTCTGCCTTGGGGCTGCAAGTGCATTCGCGCTTGACGTTCTCTGCAGATTCATTCCTTTCGCAGGCGGCGTTCATGCCGGTCAGGCCGTCGATGAGATTCTGGAGACCGAAGAAGGTGGTGGGGATTACGTTTGCATTGATCATGTTTTTACCTCTTTTTTGTTTACGCCCTACCTATTGCAAATGCCGTGCCAACATTTGAAATGTCTTCAAAGAAATTGTTCATAGTTCGAAAAACTGTTTTTTCAACGGAATTTCGCGGGGTCTTTCAAAATGCCTCCGGAAAGTAGTTCATTGCGAAACGTAAACTGTTTCACAGGTGAAACGTTTGGATTTTCAGATTAAAACGCCCCCATAATTTTGGACCACCTGCAAAATCATGTGTGAGGTAATACCTGGTTTTCAGTTGTCGGTTATCAGTTGTCGGTTATCAGTTATCGGTTATCAGTTGTCGGTTTTCAGTGATAAGGTCTTCACAAAGAGGATAACAGCGATTGTGCCAATAAATTGGCTAGTCTTGTATAGCTTCGCATTGTGCTATGAGCTCTATGCTGTGCGCTGATAACCTCATACCTCTAGGGGGCGAAGCCCCCGA
>JABUUR010000443.1 GCA_021443065.1 Fibrobacter sp. | reverse complement strand
CCGATTAGGTGGCGGAATCAGCCTTTTTTTTCCACATTCCGCCACCTAATCGGGTGTTTTTTGGGGTATTGACGAGTGCTTGACGACCCCGCAAATGCGACTACTTCGTGAACAAATCAGCAAGAGTCAACTCTGATGTGACGATGCCACAGTGTTCGTTACGATGCAAACCAAAGGTCGTTATCATCGTGAGTTGCAAAGCCTTGCGAGTACCCGTCGAATGGCGGAAAGCAGCCAGCTTGTTGCGCAGTTCCGCCTCATACTTATCCGTGATGGCATATTCATTGATGGAGAACTTCGACTCGCATAGGTTGATGACCTGATCGCGACGGTCGATGACAAGGTCCACCTCCGCTCCGTCATAACTCTCCGTCCCCGATGTCCGCCAAGAGGTCAACACCGACAAGACACCACCTATGCGCAAGGCATCGAGAATCTGCTCGGTATGCAGCAAGCAAAGCAATTCGAACGCATGCCCCTGCCAGTTGCGCTTCGCAGTGTTGTCTGTCATCGCCTGCCACACATTGCGTGCATGACTCTGCTGCATATGCCTGAAATTAAGGTGAAAAATGACAAACGGGTCTATCAACTGATAGACCGTCGCCTTCGACTTGTTGCCAAACATGGCGTAACTGCGCACGAATCCGCATGCCTCCAGAGCATTCAGATAGTCACCCACATGACCATTGTCCTCGATGCTCGCCCTTGAGATAAGTTCTTTGCGCGCATATCCGTGCCTGCTGCCAGCCAGCGTCTCAATCAATGCCACATAAGGCTCCGGATGCCTGTAAAGCGACTCGAACAAGTCATCGTACTCGCTGTGCAACACACCACCCTTCGCGAAATACATGTCGTCGATTGCCATCGCCGGTGTCTCACCGTTGCCTGGAATGTTGTCCAGATAATAAGGTATGCCCCCCATCATCATGTAGCACTCGGCTATCTGGTACCTGCTCCAACGAATATTACGGCTTGCCAGAAACTCCTCGGCCTCACGCAATGTAAACGGTTGCAGTTCAATGCGTCTCGTGATGCGATTGTGCAGACCGCCATGGTTTTTCACCACGTTGTCAATCATCCATGAGGTCGCGGATCCGCACACGACAAGCACTAAATCCTTCGACCACGCGGCATAACTGTTCCAAAAATGCTCCAAGGCTGAGAGCAAGTCACCCTTGGGCGAATAGAGCCATGGCAACTCGTCGAAAAACAACACACGTTTGCCACAATCTGGCTTTGGCATCTCGCGCAACGCCGATTCCAACAACTGGAAAGCATCCATCCAACGCCTGGGCTTCCGCTTGACCGTGATGCCGAAATACCGCTCGAACGCAATGCAGAACATCTCCAGCTGACGCACTTTGGTAGCCCTGTACACCCCCGTCATCTTGAAGCACAGTTTGTCTCCATACACCTCATGCACCAAGAACGTCTTGCCCACGCGACGACGTCCGAGGATGGCTATGAATTCCGACTTTGGCGTTGACAGGCAGTAGTCCAAGACCTCCTTCTCCCTCTTTCTGCCAATCATTGTACTCTTTTCCATGCTGTTTGCTGTTTGAAATCACGCACAAAGATACCACTTTTTTCCCGATTAGATGGCGGAATCCGCTTTTTTTTTCCACATTCCGCCACCTAATCGGGTGGTTTGTGGCTTCTCGGTTTGCTGTCGGGAGTGGCTTGCGGGGCGGTGTGAGAGGTTCAGAACTGAAAATCGGG
>JABUUR010000032.1 GCA_021443065.1 Fibrobacter sp. | reverse complement strand
CCCTATCGTTTCGCTACGCTACACTCCAGGGTGACAAAGGGTGGAAAACAGCGAGTTTACGCTACACTCTAGGATGACCACCAACCACCAACCACCAAATACCAGCCACCAATCACCAACCACCGTTTATACTATATTTACCCCATGGCGTTTTTCACAAAGAGTAAAATCGAGGATCTGCGAAGGGAAGCTGACCAGCTTTCCATTTGCATCGAACATTTTCTCTATGCCTCAGACATTGTGCCCGAGTGGGATTACAAGACCCGCGGTTTCTATGACAACTGCATCGAAAAATGCAACGGCCGCCTGAAGGCCATCCATTTTATCATGGAATCTATCCGCAGGGGTCGCCCCGTGACGGAGGCGGAACTGGACGAGGCCCGTGAACGCGAAGATTCCGAGGCTGGTCTTGCCGCCAAGAAGCGGGTGGAAGAAAAGAAAGTTTCCAAGAGCGGGGTGCCCGGTGCAAAATAGAGACTTCGCCCGGGACTTTGATCAGGACTTTGACGGCGAAGAACAGCCGTTACGTTCTGTGCGACCCACCCGCCGTGACCACCGCAGCCGCCGTATCGACGTGATGAAGGAACTGGAAAGCGGCGTTGTGGACGAACGCCCCATCAAGGAGCGTTACAGCCGGGAGTTTAAAAAAGCGAAGATCAAGAAGGTCAAGAACCCCATTGAAAACATCGGCGAAGAAAATTGCGTGGAGGGCCTTGTGCTGGAAGTCCACCGCCGCACCTGTGAAGTGCGCCTGGATGCCGATGTCATTTCAAATCCTGCTTCGGCGACGACACCCTCCGCGACACTCGCCCCTAGCATTTGTCGCCTTTCGTCTCCCGAAGATTCTCTTTCGTCTTTCGTCTTTAGTCTTCCGTCTAAAGTAGTCACTGCCATGTACCGCGCCACCACGTCAAAGACCTTGGGCGAGTTCCCCGCGGTGGGCGACCGGGTGCTCCTGGGGCAGGTGAACGATGCCGAAGACGAAGGGGATGGCGTGGGTTCCCAGAAGTATTGCGTTGTCCGAGTTTTGCCCCGCAAGAGCGAACTGAAACGCCCCGGTCCCCGGGACAGCTTTTACAAGCAGCAGACCCTGGCCGCAAATATCGACCAGGTGGTAATCGTTGCAAGCGTCACCCAGCCGGAGTTCAACTACGGTTTCATGGACCGCTTTTTGCTGGCGGCGAACCTCAACAACCTGCCCTTCGTGCTGGTGCTTACCAAGATGGACCTTTTGCCCCATGGCGAGGCCGATCTCGGCGAAGATATCAGGGATTTCATGTCCATCGCCGACAAGGTGATTCCCGTGAGCATCAGGAGCGGGAAGGGCCTGGAGGAATTGCGTCGGGAACTGGACGGCAAGTCTTCTGTCTTTAGCGGTCAAAGCGGGGTGGGAAAATCTTCGCTGATCAACGCCCTGGTACCGGGGGCGGAACTTGAAACCGGCGCTGTCCGCGAAAAGGACGGCAAGGGCCGCCACACCACCACGTCTTCTAGCCTTTTCGACTTGCCCGTGGGTGTTTTTGAAGACGGCAAGTTCCCCGGCGGCGGCATGGTCATCGACACTCCGGGCATTCGAAGCATTGGCCTTATGGATATGGAACCCGAAACCTTGGCAAAAATCTTTCCGGGATTTTTCGAGGGTGATTTGTTCACCTGCAAGTACAGCAACTGCATCCACGTGAAGGAGCCGGGCTGCTCCGTTCGTGAAAAGGTGGAAAGCGG
>JABUUR010000399.1 GCA_021443065.1 Fibrobacter sp. | reverse complement strand
AAAGGGCTAAGTACGACCCTGCAACAGCGAAGTACCAAAACCCAGCGGATTAAAAATACCCTTTTTCATATAGCCCCCATGCTTACAATTAAGGTTTGGATTGGATTAAACTCGACTGGGCTGCAGCGCTTGCTGCGGCAGCCTCACGCATGCGCTTGCGGGCACGGGAGCCGGGGCGATTCTTGCCGATGGTGCGGCGATTCGAAAAGCCTGCGGCATCACCCGATTGAAGATTTTCGCGGGACTGTTCCGCGGCGTGGCGATACTTGCCCGGAACGGCTGTACGCCCCACGCCATTGCGGTCATCGCGACGTTCTCTCTTGGGGCCACCTTTCTTTTCCCGTGGCAATCTGCCTCGGGCATTGCGCAGTTCGCTTTCGGGGGTTTCCTTCTGCTGTTCCGGCAACCTTTCGTAAATGGACTTGTCCCCCTCGGGAATCTTTACGCGGGTGAGTTTCTCGATTCCGCGAAGGTCCTGTTCTTCGTCGGGAGCGCAGAAAGAAATTGCAACGCCTTCTTTGCCCGCGCGGGCGGTACGTCCGATGCGATGCACGAAGGTCTCGTGTTCGTTGGGCAGGTCATAATTGAATACGTGGGTCACGTCGTCCACGTCTATACCGCGGGCGGCAATATCGGTTGCCACCAGCACACGGATGCGTTCTTCCTTGAAATTGCCCAGAGCCTCCTGCCTGCGGTTTTGGCTCTTGTTGCCGTGGATGGCGGCACACTTGATGCCCGCCTTTTCCAGGACGCGCACAATTTTATCTGCGCCGTGTTTTGTACGGGTAAAGACCAGCACTTTTTTCATTTCCTCGTGTGAGTTGAGCAGTTCCTTCAGGAGCGCTCCCTTACGGCGTTTGTCGATGCGGTACAATTCCTGGCGGATGCGTTCGATGGGAGTGCTTTGAGGAGCAACTTCCACACGGGCAGGATTTGCACCGAGGATGGTCTGCGCCAAATCGGAAATTTCCTTTGGCATGGTGGCGCTGAAGAACAAGTTCTGACGCTTGCCCGGGAGCATGCCCACCACCTTGCGTATATCGTGGATAAAGCCCATGTCCAACATGCGGTCCGCTTCATCCAGAACGAAAAATTCCACGTTCTTCAAAGTCACTGCCCGTTGGCCTATCAAGTCCAGCAAACGGCCAGGAGTCGCCACCAGAACGTCCACGCCCCGCACCAGGCAGTTTTTCTGTTTCACGTCGCTCACCCCTCCGAAAATACATGTGGTGGAAATGGCGGTATATTGGGCATACTGCTTGAAACATTCCTCCACCTGGATAGCCAATTCGCGGGTAGGCAATAAAATCAGGGCGCGGCAGGTTTTAGGCTGGCGGAACTTCCCGGAATCCAACAGGCGCTGCAGAATGGGCAACGCAAAGGCCGCGGTCTTACCCGTACCCGTCTGGGCGATTCCAAGCAGGTCACGCCCCTCGAGCAAACTGGGGATGGACTGTTCCTGGATGGGGGTGGGGTTTTCGTAACCTACGGCGCGAACGGCGCGCTGCAGCGGATTTGCCAAGGGAAGTTCTTCAAATTTCATAGCACACAAAGATAGAAATTTTCGAATCGAATTTTTAGGGCAATTTAACGGAAAGAAAAGCCTCCGACAAATTGGCCGGGGACATTCGTTGGTAAGCCAGGCAACCCAAGGCTGCCTTGGGGCAGATTACTTCTGCAGGTTCAGGCTTGCGTTGGCCGCACCGTACAGGCTGATGCTGTAA
>JABUUR010000403.1 GCA_021443065.1 Fibrobacter sp. | reverse complement strand
GGCGAAGCCACCAGCACTAACCACCTCTTTTTCTATCGTCTATAGCGCAGCGTCTTTTGCATTTGTCGTCTATTTTGCCACATAGTTTTACCGGCACCCCGGGTGTTTTTAATTTTTTACAAAAAAGAGGGGTACCATTAGAACATTTGCTGCGTGTTATATGTAGGCCATTTTATCAAATGGAGGAAAAATGAGCACAACAAAAAACACCACAACCCTTGTCAAAAGGGCAGCCGCGGCCCTGGCTTGCGCCATCGCATTCTGGAACTGCGGTAACGATTCCGTACAAAACGCGGACAAAAACATCAGCAACGTCAGCGAGGGCAACACCGCAAATGTGGCCCTGAAGTTGCAGTACGCAAACGCACCCCTGCTGGACAGCCTTGTTCTGGACTGTTACGGCGCAGACACCCTGCATCTTGTGCATTCCGCAAGCGACGCAGATTTCGGCTTGGAACTTTTCCCCCACGACAACTGGAATTTCAAGGCAAAGATCTACGCCAACGGAAACCTGATGCAGGTGGGTGAACTCGAGACAAAACTGGAAGCAGGGACATCTGTAAGCCTCAACATCCAGATGCACGCCATCGTGGGTTTCGTCTACATCGAAATCCCCCTGGGGCTGCACAACGACGCGGGCATCAAGAGCGGGCAAATGAAGTTGACCTCCGACGACGGTGAATCCATCATCCCCATGGAATTCACCGCCAACAGCGGTTACTTCAAAAGCGGCAGCCTGAAGCTCGGAAAGACCTACGGCATTTCCATTTCCCTGATGAACGGCGATGGTCAAAAAATCTACGAACTCTCCGACAGTTTCGACCTGACGGAAGAAAGCCCCGTCCCCGAACTCAAGCTGAAGTCCCTGCGGTCCCAAGTGGCCCTTGCCATCGATGCCGCCGCAGATAAAAACCTGCAGTTGAGCCTTCCTCTTCCCGCAGGTTATCGCAAGCCCAAGGCCGAAGAAATCCTCATTACGGAATACTTCTCCGCCCCTTCTACAAACGATACCACCCAGTACGAGTTCGTAGAAATCTACAACGGCAGCCTGGACACCTTGATTCTGGACGACTGCAGTCTCGGCATCACAAGTTCCTCGTCCACCAAGCATTTCCCCTTGACCGTAAGCGAAATTGCCCCCAGCCAGGTTCTGGTACTGGGAAACCCCAACAGCAAGAACACCCCACCCCTGTATGTCAACACCGACGGCTGGCAGGACATGGGCAACAGCAAGGGGCAGGTCATTCTGAAATGCGACGGAGTCACCCTGGATTCCCTCTACTATTCCAGTGCACCCGACAGCCTGCACCCCAACGTAGTCCCTGCGCTGGGTTCCAGCAAGTACGGCAGTTCCGCACAACTGGACATGAGCCAATGGGAAAACAGGAAGGATTCCAGTGCCTGGGTCTTGGACACTCCCACCCCCGGCACCATTTAAGCCGGATTCGATACAGCTGAATTTTCAAAAAATCAGGAAATTTCAGCAATACCGAAAAAACAGAAAGTCCCACGGCAATCACCGCGGGATTTTTAAATGATAGAACTTTCAAATTTGAATTTTGGGACCACCTGCAAAATCATGTGTTAGGTAATACTTGGTTTTCAGTTGTCGGTTATCAGCAGTGAGGGCGCTCGCGTTGCTCACTTTGAGGTGTGAGCTATGAGTTCTCTGCTCTAGGCTGTGAAACAGCCGACCTCATGCCTCTAGGGGGCGAAGCCCCCGACCTC
>JABUUR010000492.1 GCA_021443065.1 Fibrobacter sp. | reverse complement strand
CGGGGGACGCATCGCCACCCCCCCAATGCGGGCGAATTCCATTCGCCCCTATTGGGGGCATTCTATGTTTCCGTACAAGTTTTTTTCCATAAAAATTATACTGAATAGGAACTTTTTTTCAAGGGTGGTTTTATCATCAAGTTTTATTAGTACCTTTGTACCGCCAAGAAACGGAGGGGCGACGGCTAATGCCAGTGCCTTCCTCTAATAAATGGAGGGGCATCGAGCCTCCTCCATTTATGCCAAGAAACGGAAGGGGCTCATGCACAGCCTGTGCTCATTACGGTATACAGGCTTCCGGTCCGGGAATTGGGTAAGGGATTGCCAGAGTACGCCTCTGGGTGCAGCCTTGGCTGGTTCTTCGGCTCTCAACGGGGCAGTACGCCCCAGCCGCTTGACTCGCCCCGGTTGTTTCATCGAGACCTTGGGGCGACGCGGTCGCCGGCTGCGGTTTCGCGTCACCGCTGCTTTTCCGTGCTTGCATCCTTTTCTCCTCCTCGTAGTCGGGATTGAACATTTCCTGGTCCTGTATCATTTTCATTGCGATTGTCAGCAGCTTGGCTTTAACGTTATTCAGTATGACACCTCTGTGTTTCCCCTTGCGAGAGAGGCGCTCGGCGTACCTTTTGATGGCAGGGTTGTATCTGATAGCCACCTGCGCCGCCTCGCTGAGTTTGCCCTTGAGACTGTGGTCGGCAAATCCGCTCACGTGATGGGGCGTGTCGATGCTTGAGCCCGACTGGCTGTTGAAGGGGGCAACACCGGCATGGCACATGAGTTTGCGCGCCGAGTCGAACCGGGTAAAGTTGTTTGTTTCCACTATAAGGGTGCATGAGGTGAGCGTGCCTATGCCGGGTATTGATGTGAGAATGGTGTGGTTTGCAGACATTTCGTCACTTGCCTTGAGCCGTCTTTCTATTTCGGCGACACATTCCTTTGCCCTCTTTTCCAGACCTTCTAAATCTTTGTTGACGCTTCTTTCGAGTGACGGCATGTTGCCGAGGGTTCCGCTGGACAACTGATTCCTCAGCTGCACGCTGCGCTTAACGAGGCCATCGCGGAACTTTAAGAGCGCCTCAATCTCGCGCAACTCTCCCGATTTGGGGGAGTACAGGTGCAGCTCTTCCGCGTGGCGGCGGGCGTATGCGGCTATCATCCTGGCATCGGCGGGGTCGCTTTTGCCCCGCACCAGCCCGCTGCTGCGCTTGATCTGCAAGGCACTCTCCAGGGCCACGCGAATGCCCTTGGAGTGCAGGTGGTCGCACAGGCCCAAGCTGAAGGTACCCGTGTGCTCGCCGCAGACAGTCAGATGTTCAGGACGGGCTTTGTACGTTTGATTCCGCAACCACTTCAGGAACAAGCCGTAACCGTTCTTGCTGTTGGCAAAGACATCTTGGCTGAGGACATTGCCCGCGTCGTCCGTCAGCGCCGCATCGAATTTTTCTTTGGAAAAATCAATGCCTACAAAATAATTTTTGTACTTTTGCATAACCTTTCAGTTAATTAAATCTTTTCAACCGACTTGACTGGGCCAACTAAAACTTTACACAGGCTCCGAGCCTAACATTCTATCTGGTGTGCCAGCCAAACCCCGAGAGAGTCCAGTACCCCCATTAGTCTCTAAGACTATGCTACATTTTGGTTTACTCTCTCGGGCGGTTGATTTTCCTTCATACAACAAAGGTAATAAATCAACCAATATTTTCCAAATGCAAAAGTAAAGCTACA
>JABUUR010000347.1 GCA_021443065.1 Fibrobacter sp. | reverse complement strand
ATGGAAGTGGCAAAAGCATTGGATTCGAAATCTTCGCGATAGAGAACCTCCACCGAAGTCAAGGCCCCGGCCAAGGGTGCCTTGAAGATAGCACCCAGGCCCGCCGCCGTGCCCGCCAAGGTAAACTGCCCCTGCAAGGAACGGGGAACCTTGAAGAACTTGCAAATAGTATTGGCCACGCCGGAACCTATTTGTGAAACAGGCCCCTCGTAACCGGCGCTCCCTCCGGTGGCAAGGGTGATAATGCTTGTCAAGAACTTGACCGGAGCCACCCGCTTGCGAATGGCCCCACCCTCGTGATGAAACGATTTAATCATGTTGTCGGTGCCCTGCCCCGCAGTTTCGGGGGCATTGGCCACCTTGTAAATGATAAAGCCCACGACCAGTCCGCCCAAGGCGGGCATAATTGAAAAAGTCCACCAGGGCAGGGCGTTTTCCCCGGTCCAAGGGATTTGAACACCGGCAATGGCAAATTCCAAGCCGAAATGGAAAGCCACCGCCACAAGTCCTGTAACCGCACCAATGAACATCGCCAAAAAAAGTTTTGGCAAATAACCATTAATAACGAAAAACTTGGCGAAACGCTGATGAAAGCTGATCACAGGGGGCAAAGATAGAAAAGTTGAGAGCAATGAAAAAAAACAATTCTTTTTCATTGCCGAAAAGCCCCGCGAAACGGAGGGCTTTTATATTCGTCTTTGTGATGGTCAAATCCCGGCTCCCCGGATCAAGTCCGGGGCAGGCTTAGGCCGGGATGACAAATCAAGCTCCACTGCGCAGGCATTTGCAAGCCCAGCAATCAATTCTCAAAGCGAGCGGCGCCGGCGAGCGACCTCACCGCTCTAACTCACCAGCATCATGGAGAACACCATGACGAACAAGGCCACGGTTTCACCCACGCCCAGCACCATCAGGTAGTTCACCAAACCCTTGCCGGTTTCGCCAAGGGCGTTGCATGCATCTGCTGCGGACTTGCCCACATACCAGCCGGAAGCCAACATGCCCACACCGCCGAAAATACCGACACCCAGGTAGGCGGCCCAGTTTTCGGGAGCAGCGGCAGACTTGCTCAAGATGAACATCATCAAAAGCATGCCATAAATTGTCTGTGCAATAGGCGCACCAACAAAGATAAGGAGCGTAAAGAGCGCATTTTTACCCTTGAGGTAGGCCTTTTTCCAGGCTCCGATGGCAGCCATGCCGGCTGTACCGCAGCCCAGGGCAGAACCTACGGCAGCAAGGCCGAGAGCGGCGCCTGCACCGAGTTTTGCCAAGGTTAAAAACTGTTCATTATCCATAAAGTTGCTCCTTAAGGATTAAAGCACCATCATGGAGAACACCAGCACGAACAAGGCCACGGTTTCGACGATACCCAGGACCATCAGGTAGTTCACCATGCCCTTGCCGGTTTCACCCAAAGCATCGCAAGCCACAGCGCCAGCCTTGCCCTGGTACCATGCAGAAGCCATCATGCCAAGCCCACCGAAGATACCGGCGCCAAGGCATCCGCCCCAGTTGGCAAAACCGGTTTCTGCAACCTTGCTCAAGATAAAGTTCATAAGAAGCATGCCGTAAATGGTCTGGGAAATAGGGGCACCTACAAAGACAAGCAAAGTAAAGAGAGCGCCCTTGCCCTGTGCGTAAGCCTTTTTCCATACGGTAATTGCAGACATACCTGCAGTACCGCAACCAAGGGCAGAGCCCATAGCCGCAATGCCAAGAGCAGCAGCTGC
>JABUUR010000069.1 GCA_021443065.1 Fibrobacter sp. | reverse complement strand
CACACACACAAAAGCACAGCCCCCCCGAGGCTGTGCTTTTCCTTTCCTCCTTCCCCGACCCCAACAAACTACTTCCAAATGCAAATAATCCGCCACGCGCAGTGCCTTGTATCTTAATTTTTTGTACTTTTGTATGCGAAAAGTGTCAGCGAGGCAAAAACGGCACTATCGCAAACTCTGTAATGCACCTGCCTGCAACTACAATAAACACAATAAACACAACACGATGAACAAGGCAGAATTGTTAGAACTTTGCCAATGTGGCGAAACGAGCCGGGTGCAATTCAAGCAGGAGTTCACAACTCATGCAAAGATTGCACAGGAGATAGTAGCATTTGCCAATAGCCATGGTGGTGTGATATTGTTTGGCATTGAAGATAAAACTGGCGAACTGATCGGACTTACCTATCAACAATTGCAAGCCACCAGCCTCGAACTGGGCAACACTGCCAACGAGCAGGTCAAGCCTGCCATCTACATCGAAACGGAGGTGGTAAAAGCAAATGACAAGTTATGCCTTGTGTGTCACGTGGAGGAGGGGCGCAACAAACCGTACAAGACCAGCAGTGGTGAGATATGGGTGAAACAGGGTGCTGATAAACGCCGAGTTACGGAGAATAGCGAGATTCTTTCCTTGTTTCAAGATTCAGGCAACTATCACGCCGAGGAGCAGGGCGTGCTGGGCACGTCTATCGGCGACCTTGAAATGGCGTACCTGCGCAACTACTATCAAATGGTCTATGGAAAGGCTGTCGAGGATTTCAACCAGCCACTTGAAGGTATGTTGAAGAGCATAGGTGTGATGGCTCCAAATGGAGAGTTAACTCGTGCAGGTCTCCTGTATTTCGGCAAATTTCCACAGCAATATGAGCACTCCTTCAAGATTAAGGCGGTGGCGTTCGTTGGAAATAGCATCGGAGGCAAGGAGTATATTGATAGTCGCGACATCGTAGGCACATTGCCCATGATGTTCCGCGAGGGCATGACTTTCCTTAGGTCAATTCTGCGTCACACGCAGAATGAGCAGAGCTTCAACAGCATAGGTGTTCTTGAGATACCTGAGATTGTGCTTGAGGAGTTGCTCCAAAATGCTTTGGTACACATCGACCTGCTACACCCTGCCGCAATTCGCCTGCTGGTCTTTGAGAATAGAATTGAAATAATCAACCCTGGCAGACTGTATGGAGGCTTGAAGGTTGAAGACATTATGCTTGGTGCTTCCAAACAACGCAATCCCTTGATGGCAACCTTCGCCGAGCGAACGATGATATATCGTGGGCTTGGCTCTGGCATCGTTCGAGCCATGAGGGAGAATGTCGTTCTGGATTTCATCAATGAGGAGGAAACCAATCAGTTTAGGGCAATTATCTGGCGTACTACCCAAAAGGACGAAATCGCTACCCAAAAGGCTGAATTTACTACCCAAAAGAGAGTGGAAGAGGCTGACCCTACTACCCAAAAGGAACTTTCCACTACCCAAAAGGCGGTATTAGACTATTTTCGTAACTACCCAAAAGGCACAAGGGAAGATGCGGCAAAGGCAATCCCGGAGTTAACGGAAGATGGCGTGAAATACATAATCGGCAGACTTCAGCAAATGGGATTATTGAAACGTGAAGGAGGTAGGAAATCGGGTTATTGGGTTACATCATTACCATAATTTTTGCACTATTTTACTCTCCCTCCCCCGCCTCCTCGTCCGTTTAACCCACCATCCGCCCTGCCACTTTGTGC
>JABUUR010000124.1 GCA_021443065.1 Fibrobacter sp. | reverse complement strand
AACACTCATTTAGTGAGCGGTCAGCGCTTAGAAAGACTTGTCCACGCAGTGGATGAAGCTTTTCTTGGTGCTTTAGCACCTAGAATTTCATCATCCCTTAGATCCCGGCGCGGTGGCCGGGATGACATCAGTCTGGAGCGCAGCGATAGAATCCATTTCAGGAGGACAACATAAGTCTGTCATCCCGGGCTTGCCCCGGGATCATCTTTGCTACGGATCCCGGCTCCCCGGGGCAGGCTTAGGCCGGGTTGACATCAAAATGGCGGGAGGGATGACGTCAAATTAACTATTTTTTGCACATGAACTCATCCGAAAAGTACCTGGTGGGCCTTGTGGGGCCCGAGGCCCTGGAAGCCGCAGAAAAAGACCCGTTCCACCCGGTTCGCCTTGAGCTGGATTCCTGCGGGGCCCTGGAAATTCGCTATGACTTTTTCGATACGGCCCTTTGGCCAAGACTATCCGAACGTGTCCGAAAGATCGCTCCCGGTAAAATGCAAATCGGCACCATCCGCCTAAAACACGATGGCGGAACCTTCGACGATGCCCGGGCCGTGGAGCGGCCTGCCCTGTGGCAGTCAATCCTCAACGCAAGCGAAGTTCCCGAATGGCTGGATCTGGAACGGGACTACCTCGGGGATTTTGAACAACTTAATGACAAGGCCCTGCGGCGCAAGGTGGGCATCATCATTTCCGAGCATAACTTCACCCGCATCCCCGGCGACCAGGAACTGGAGGATTTCGCCAAGGACGTAAAGCGGTTCAAGGCTCCCGGGCTAAAAATCGCCGCCATGAGCAACACCGAAAGGGACTGCGACCGACTCTACAAGTTCATTAAAAAACAGTCCAGGAACTTCAAGATGTTCGCCGCCTTCGGGATGGGCGAAACAGGCAAAATCAGCCGTGTCTGGTCCCTTAAAGAGGGTGCAAACCTCACCTACGGGGCCATCGGGCGGGCCGAAGCCCCCGGCCAGATAGACGTTTCTACCATGAAAAAGGCCCTGGACCAGCTGGACAACTTTAATTCTGAATTTGAATTATTGGCGTTTTTGAGCAAATTTTAAGGTTTTTTCTTATTTTCATAATACAAACACAATACACCCCTCCTAAAAAGCCCTATTATTTGCTAAATATCTTCTTCAGATAATTTCATAAGGAATAATTTTTTTATGCGTCTTTCCGAAAGGTTTGTAGACAATTGCATCTTGATCAACTCCGCTTGCACGACCAAGGAAGCAATCCTGAACGAACTGGTAGACACTCTCTGCAGCGCCTACAAGCTGGATCATCGCGACGAAATCTTTGACGCCGTATGGAATCGCGAGCAGAGCCGCTCTACCGGCATCGGTTGCGGCTTGGCAGTCCCCCACGCGAAGATCGACTATGTCGACCGTATGTGCATGGTGGCGGCAACCATCGAGAACGGCCTGGATTTCGCCTCCTTCGACGGTGAACCGGTCTACCTGATCATCCTCATCGTAAGCCCCGGCAACACGGTGGGCCCCCACCTGAAGGCCCTGTCCTCCGTCAGCCGCCTGCTGGCCGATGGCGGCGTCCGCAAGGACCTGATCACCTCCAAGACCCCCGCCGATTTTTTGACCATTCTGCGGGCTGCCGAAGATAAGTACCTGTAATGGGTTGACAAGTTCGGCAAATCTATCTATATTTGCTCACGCCTTGGACGGTTAGCTCAGTTGGTTTAGAGCGCTGCTTTCACACGGCAGAGGTCATTGGTTCA
>JABUUR010000516.1 GCA_021443065.1 Fibrobacter sp. | reverse complement strand
ACTGATGAATAAGAGTTTTGCAGACTCGCCCCTTACCAACTTGGGTACGTCGCCAAAAGTGAGACCTAATATAGGTATAATGAAAAAGATTTTCAAGGGCAACGCCCCAAAAAACGTTATTTTTGTTGACGTTTTATGAAGAAAACCCCTTTGAAGTTCAAAATAGGCGCCACATTGGCCGCCATTTGGATGAAATCCCTGCGAATAAGGATTCACGCCCCCGCCGATTTCCGACCCGGGGTTCTTGGCCTATGGCACCAGGACCTGCTGGCAAGCACGGCGGCATTCAAAGGCAAGGGGGTTCACATTCTTGTGTCCGAGTCCGAAGACGGCGAACTTTTTACCCAGGCAGCGCAAATGCTGGGCTACACCGTCACCCGCGGTTCCGACACCCACGGAGCCACCAACATACGACACGTCCTCAAGGCACTGAAGCAAGGGACCTTCGTAGGCATGGCCCTGGACGGCCCACGAGGTCCGGACCACCAGGTTAAGCCCGGCTCCGTCTGGCTGTCCAAGTCCAGCGGTGCCCCCCTCTGGATTTTCCAATTCAAGTACGGCAGGCATTTCAAGTTAAAAACCTGGGATAAATTCATCATTCCCCTTCCACTGTCAACTATTGACCTTGAAATTAAAGTATCTTTAGCAGGTAAACCGCCAAAAAACGACAAAATAAAGTTTTGACAAAAGGACAACGACAATGATCATGATGCCCCCCAAGTTTGTGGCCTTCGACCTGGAAACCACAGGCCTCAACAACCAGAAAGACGAAATCATTGAAATCGGTGCTGTAAAGTTTTCCGTCCAGACCGAAAAGGGCATTGTGGTGCCTAAGCTCGAAAAGGAATTTCAGACCTTCGTCAAGCCCAACATGATGATTCCCGCCGAGGCGTCCAGCGTCAACCACATTTACGACAAGGACGTAGAAAATGCGCCTTCCGTCGGCGAAGCCATCAAGGCATTTACCGCATTCTGCGGACAGTCCTCCATTCTCATCGCACACAATGCGAACTTTGACGCAGGCTTTTTGCGGGTGGCCTACCAGAAGAACCCCCAGATTATCCCCGGAAACCCCATTGTAGACAGTTTGGCAATTTCCAAATCCATTCTTCCCGAGGCAAGTTCCCACAAGTTGGGCATTCTGGCGGCCATGTTCCAGCGCAGCAACGAAATCGGCATGAAAATCGAGTCGGACAAGGCCCACCGTGCCGTTTACGACTGCCTCATGCTTATGGAGGTTTTCGTGGCGCTCCTCCGCCGCCGTTTCAAGGAAAAGGACTGGGAAATGGCCACCATCATGAAGAACCTGGAAAAGTACAAGGGCACGGCGCAATTCTTGAACAAGTAGGACTCGTTAAAGGGCGCAATCTTTTTTCCACATTCTGTTCAAAACAAAAAGTGCTGGAGCTTTCTAATGAAACTCCAGCTTTTATAAGGGTCGGCAATGCAGTCAACCTGTTTTTTCCGAAATTTATCAACAATATATAAACAATCATTATATACAGAAAAGACCACTTGAAGGAATACATTTCCATCAAGCGGACTTAAAAAGTAACTCTACAAGAAAGAATTAGATGCCGAGTTCAGCGGCCACAGCCTGGATACCACGCTTATTGATGGTACGCAGACCTGCGTTGCTGACGCGCAGAGTGACCCAGCGGTCTTCTTCGGGGATGTAGAAGCGCTTCTTCTGAAGGTTCGGCAGCTGCTTCATCAACTTCTTGCGGTTAGAGTGGGAAAC
>JABUUR010000195.1 GCA_021443065.1 Fibrobacter sp. | reverse complement strand
ATGGGATCGCTCCCACTAGCACCTCAAGCTAGCGTGTCTACCAATTCCACCACGACCGCAAAATCCTGAATGGAATACCCTTTTTCAAGAGCGACACAAAAATAAAAATACTTTGGACTCTTGTAAAGGGATGTGGCAGAATTTTTTTTGAATTTTTTGATTTTTTTGCTGCGGTTAAACTTCGGACACCAGCTTGTCGAAGACTTGACCGCGGACTTTGTAGTTCTTGAACAGACCGAAACTTGCACATGCGGGGCTCATGATGACGGTACCGCCTTCGCCGATATTGAGGCTGTCGGCAAAGGCTTCTTCAAGCGTAGGGAAGGTTGCCGTCTTGATTCCGGCAGCATCGACACCTGCCTTTTTCAAGTCGTCCAGCATGCGTTGGGCTGTAGCCCCGATAAGTGCGATCCGTTTCAGGTTGGGCCGTTCCTTCACCAGAATTTCGCTGAGTTCCGTGAAGTCTGCGTTCTTTTCGGAACCGCCCAAAATTAGGGCGAAAGGCCGCTTCATGCTGCCTGTTGCTGCGATGGTTGCGTCGGGCCGGGTGGCGTAACTGTCGTTGTAAAATTCTATGCCGTTCTTTTCGCCCTTGAATTCCATGCGGAAGGGGAGGGTCTCGTAAGACTTTAAGGCTTCGAATGCGTCGGAGGTTTTTACGCCCAGTGCGCTTACCGCAAGTGTTGCCGCCGCCATGTTTTCCAACTGGTAGATACCGCGGACCTTGCAATCGCCGAGGAACAACTTCTCGCATCCGATGGTAAGGGTCGCCCCTTCGATGTTTGCATCTCCATCACCGAAGGCTACCGCCAGTTTTTTGCGGGCGGGGCTTTCGCCTGCAATTTTCGCGGTGGGGGCGGCGTCCTTCAGGTAGACGCAGGTGGAGCCGGCTTTTTGCCAGCGCACAAGGTTCGCCTTGGCGTCTCGGTATTCTTCAACCGACTTATGCCAATCCAGATGTTCGGTGCTTACGCGAAGAACCACACCTACATCCGGCGACAATGACAATGTCATCAGTTGAAAACTGGAGAGTTCCAAGACGCTCACTCGTTCCGCGGTTTCGTTTTCAAGCAGGTCCAGTGCGGGTACACCGAAGTTCCCGCCGATTTCATTGGGGATTCCTGCGGCGTTCAAGATGTGGCTGATCATGCTCACGGTGCTGCCCTTGCCCAAGGTTCCGGTAACGCCGACAACCTTTTTGGATTTAGTTTGTTCTAAAAACAGCTGGATTTGGCTGGTCAGCATGCCGCCGTTCATCTGGAACTTGAACAAATCTTGGCTCATGGGATAAACGCCGGCGGAACGCACCACGGTAACGCAATCCTTGAGACCGTCCAGGTAATTTTCGCCACTGCATACTTTTACGTGGGTGCCAGCAGGAATTTCCGGCAAGTTCACCGGGTTCTTGTCCATGACTACAATGTCCTTGATGCCTTCACGGAAAAGGTAACGCAGCGTGCTTTGACCTTCGACGCCAAAGCCAAGAATTCCAACGGGAGAAACTAAGTTGTTGTTCATAATAAAGCCTTTGATTTTTTGCAGGGTAAAATTTAGTAATGCTTAATAAGACGCAAGGGGACTGTGCGCCTCCCTGACCCTCGGACGATGGCTGGGGTGAAAAAAAAGTTCGTCCAATGGACGAACCTTTACTGCGGTCGGACAGACTTGAACTGTCATGGGATCACTCCCACTAGCACCTCAAGCTAGCGTGTCTACCAATTCCACCACGACCGCGGGGCTGTC
>JABUUR010000428.1 GCA_021443065.1 Fibrobacter sp. | reverse complement strand
GTGCGGTGTTCGCTGAACTTGGATTCCGCCTCCTGCACACGGTTTTCACCAAAGACCTTGGCACCCAGGGCGATGGCGTTTTCAACAGCCTCCGCCGGGTGGAACTTGCTGACCCACACCAAAAGCACGGAATCGCGAGAGCGCCCCGCTTTCGCACACGCCGAGGATATTCTCGTCTCCAACTTGGCCAGTTGGCCTGCCATTTGTTCAAGAGAAAATTCCATGCCTATTTGCTCTGCCGGCCGGCCTTGCCGATTGTCGCAGATTTTTTTCCAGCCTTCGTCGAAATTTCCGCAGGCTTTTGCTTACCGCCTTTCGCCGCCCCCTTTGCCTTTACCTTGTCCGGTTTCACAAAGAGAATGTCGATGATTTCGTCGATGTGCTTATGGGTATAAATCTTGAGGCCCTTCTTGGCGGGGGCAGGAAGCTCGTTCACGTCCTTCAGGTTCTGGGCAGGCAGGCGCAAGGTCTTGACACCCGCCTGGAGAGCGGCCAGTGCCTTTTCATTGAGGCCACCTATGGCAAGGCAGGCTCCCGTCAGGCTCACTTCGCCGGTAAACGCAACATCCGGCGGAATGGGCTGCTTGGTAAATGCAGAGAGCAGGCAAAGGGTCAGGGCGATACCGGCGGAAGGCCCGTCCTTGGGCACGGCGCCCTCGGGCACATGGATGTGGACATCGGTCTTTGCGAACTTTCCGGCATCGATACCGAACTTTTCAAAACGTTCCCGGACAAGGCTCAAGGCGATCTGAGCGGACTCCTTCATCACATCGCCCAGTTTGCCGGTCAAAAGCAAGTTGCCCTTGCCCGCCATGAGGGAACATTCGATGGGCAGGATTTCGCCCCCGACACTTGTCCAGGCAAGGCCAGTGACGACACCAGGTCGGCCCGGTTCCGGCAACTGGTTCTCCATAAAGCGAGGCGCCCCAAGATATTCCTGCAAGGTCTTTTCGTTCAGTTCCTTGGCGAACTGCCTGCCCATCACCACGTCCTTGGCGCGGTGTCGCACGACGTTTTCAAGCATGCGTTCCAGTTCGCGTACGCCGGCTTCGCGGGTCCAGTTGTGAATGATCTTGCGGACCATTTCTTCGGTGAACGCAATGTCCTGGCCCAACTTGACACCGGTGCGTTCGCAAATGCGGGGCACCAGGTAGTTGAAGGCGATCTTTTCCTTTTCGTGAGGATAGTAGCCGGGCAAGCGGACGATTTCAAGGCGATCGTGGAGGGCCTCGGGAATCTGGTTTTCGTTGTTCGCAGTGGCAATGAACAACACACGGGAAAGATCCAGCCCCACTTCCATGAAGTGGTCCGTAAAGTCGTGATTCTGCTCGGGGTCCAAGACCTCCAGCATGGCGCTGGCAGGGTCACCCCGGAAATCGCTGGCCATCTTGTCGATTTCGTCCAGCAGAATGACGGGGTTCATGCACTTGGCCCGCTTCAGCGCGTTGATGAAACGGCCGGGCATGGCGCCGATGTATGTGCGGCGATGACCGCGTATTTCGGCCTCGTCACGGACGCCGCCCAAGGTAATGCGGACAAAACTGCGCTGCATGGCCTTGGCGATGGATTCCACCAGGGTAGTCTTTCCGACACCCGGAGGGCCCACCAGGCAAAGGATGGGGGCGCGGCGCTCCGTTCCCGTAAGCTTAAGGACGGCAACGTATTCCATGATACGTTCCTTGACCTTGTCCAGGCCAAAGTGCTTGCTGTCCAGTTCGGACTTTACCTTTTTCATGTTGAGGGAGGTTTCGGTGAA
>JABUUR010000232.1 GCA_021443065.1 Fibrobacter sp. | reverse complement strand
GTGAAGGGCCACTGTGGCCATCCGGGCGCTCCCGGCGCAATCGCCAAGCCCCAGGTAGCCGACTACGCTCCCCCTTCTCCGGTTCTTTGCGTTAAGGCCGAAGCAGACGAATCCGGCGCCACCCTCACCTGGAAGGGCGCCCCGGAATTCACCAAGATTGTTGTTGAAAAGAAGTCCGGCAATGATTGGGTCGCCGTGGGCGAACCTGGCGTCAAGGACAAGGCATTCGTAGATGCCGCTGGCAAGGTGGGCGATGAATATCGCATGATCGCTACCTCCGGCGAACGGGTTGCCAAGCCTTCCGCTGTTGCCGTTGCCACTCAAAAGCCCGCCCCGGTGGAAGAGAAGAAGGTATAGTTATGGCAGAATGCGTAAAAGTTTGTACTGAAAATTTCGGCAAGGGCGCCCAGGACATCGAAGTCTACAAGAAGCTGGGCGGCTACGAGAATATTTCTGAACGCCTGTTCAACATGAGCCAGTTCGAACTCATCGACTACGTGCAGCGCACCAACCTGCGTGGCCGTGGCGGTGCAGGTTTCCCCACCGGCATGAAATGGAGCTTCGTGCCCCGCAATTCCGGCAAGCCCGTGTACATCGTGGTGAACGCTGACGAAGGCGAAGGCGGTACCTTCAAGGACCATTTCCTGATGATGGAAGATCCCCATCGCCTGATCGAAGGCCTCATTATCGCGGCCTGGGCCCTGGGTTCCCGCGCGGCATACATCTACTGCCGCGGTGAATTCCTCCCTTGCATCGAGAGCCTCAACAAGGCATTGAACCAGGCATACGCCGCAGGCTACCTGGGCGAAAATATCTGCGGAACGAAGTTCTGCTTCGATATCTTTGTCCATCGCGGTGCGGGCGCCTACATTTGCGGTGAAGAAACCGCCCTCATCAACTCCCTGGAAGGCCAGAAGGGCCAGCCCCGCTTGAAGCCGCCTTTCCCGGCTGTTAGCGGCGCTTGGAAGAGCCCCACCTGCGTGAACAACGTGGAAACCATCATGGCTCTCCCCTGGATTTTGAAGCACGACCCCAGCGAATACGCCAAGATGGGCACTCCCCGCGCCGGCGGTACCAAGGTGTTCTGCATTTCCGGCGACGTGAAGAACCCGGGTGTGTACGAGGCACCGTTGGGTACTCCCATGATGACCATGATCAACGATTACGCCGGTGGCGTCGTGGGCGGAAAGCTCAAGGCGGTGCTTCCGGGCGGATCCTCCTGCGCTCCCTTGACTGCTGAAGAAGCTGCTGTGGCCACCATGGATTACGAGTGCCTCGCCTCCATGAAGACCATGTTCGGTTCCGGTGCCATGATCGTCATCAACGACACCCACAACATGGTGGACCTGCTGAACGTCCTCGGCAATTTCTACAGCCACGAATCCTGCGGTCAGTGCACTCCCTGCCGCGAAGGCACCGGCCTTTTGCACCGCATCTTGAACCTCATTGTCGAAGGCAAGGGTCACGACGGTGACGTGGAACTGATGCAGAGCCTGTGCGGCGGTTTTGGCGGCGTAACCATTTGCCCCCTGTCCGTTTCCCTGGGCGGCCCGGTCAGCGCCTACAGCGCCAAGTTCCGCGCCGACTTTGACGAGTACATCGCAAAGAATCCGGATCACGCAAAGCCCCGTGTACAAGAAACTTATCGTCCTGGAATCTTCTGGTAATCATTATGAGTAACTTCTACAATATGCCGAAACTTCCGACCGAGAACAGCCCGAAGGTGGAAATCTTCGTGGATGACAAGGCCGTCATGGTTCC
>JABUUR010000422.1 GCA_021443065.1 Fibrobacter sp. | reverse complement strand
TGCTTTTCGCGAAGGAGCCTGTACACCGCGTGCACACTGTCCACCCGTTCCGGATTCATCTGGAAATACACGGCCTTCATGTATAGCGCCTGGATTCCGGACTGGGTTTCGGGATATTCCTGATACAGGCTGTCGAAGGCGGTGAACGCCGTAGTGTAGGCGGAGTCCACAAGTTCCATTTGATCCACAGGAATTTCCGAGGCGATGGTCCACAGGCTTTCTGCGGACAGGTAACGTTCCCTCGCCAGATCCTCCCGGGTCTTCAAGGTCACACGCATGCCCAGGTTCACCTGGGCCTGCTTGCCATACTCCGTATCCGGATACTTCTCCACAATTTCCTTGTAAATCTCTTCGGCGGCGTCGGGATCGTGCTTGAATTCGTCGAGAATGAACGCCTTGGCGTATGTGGCCTTCAAAACCTGCACGCTGTCTTTCGACTCTTCGATAATGGCTGTAAGGCGTGTGACGGCACTGTCCACTTCATCCAACTTGAACAGGAACAGTTCCGCAATCTGAAACTCGGACCCGAAAAAGCCCGACATGTTGGGGATGGAATCCTTTTGGCGCAGACTGTCGTTTACGCTACGCATGGCGATCAAGCGTTTCAAGGCATCGCGACGTTCACGACTTTCACGGCCCCATTCAGAAATGCTGCGGGCCAAGAAACTGCTGTCGTAGTAGGCGATGGCGTTTTCGTAATTCATCCGCTTGTTCTGCTCGTAATCGCCTAAAACAAAATAACTCCGGGAGGAATGTTCCGTGCGGGGATATTCCGAATTCACCTTCTGCAAGATCACGACGGCATCGGCATGCTTTTCGGCAAGCATGGTGGACTCGCCGATGCGCACCAGGTACAAGGGGCGGGACGATTCGAATTCCTCTTTCTTGTACAGTTCCTTGAACTCGTCGGCGGCCTTCAGGTATTCCTTGGTCTTGATCAAGCATTCGGCGGCCTGTTCAGCGGCAGTCTGACGTTCACGAACGTTCAGTTCCGCAATTTCCTTTGCAATGTAATGCTCCCGGGACTTGCCCCAGTCCTCCTTCTTGTAGTAAAGACCGGCCAACCTGAAATGGGCCTTTGCACGCATGAACGGTGTGCCCGCCGTATCGGCGAGGACAGCTTCCAGGGAGGCGATGGCCTGGTCCGGGAATTCAGCCTTTTCGTCCAACAGAGAAAGCAGGTTCAGCCCCTGGAAATAATAAGGATGGTCCTTACGGGCGATCACAGGTTCCAGTGCGAAGCGGCTGATGTTGTATTCGTGATTTCGGTAAAGGCAATAGGCCCGTTGGTATTCCACCGTGGTCATGGAATCATGGTCGGAAAAATACCTTTCGAATTCATCGTACTTGGTAATGGCCTTGTGCCATTCCTGCTTGTAACGGAAAGACTCCCCGATCATGAACACAGCCTCGGCGGTGCGTTTCTTGTTCTTGGGAAAGCGTTCCAGGACCCGAGAACCCTTCTCGATAATTTTGTCGTACTTTTGGCGTTCCTCGGAGCCGGGCAGGGAGTTTTCGGCATCGGGCACAGAATCCAGGCGGGCCGTACGCAGTTCACGGGCCTCATCGTCGAGGCGTTCCGCGTTGAACATGTGGTTCAAATATGCACAACAAGTACAGCCTTCGTAAACAAAGGCTATCAAGGCAAGTGCAATAAAACGGAACCTACGCATATTCTCTAAAATACAAAAAACTATTGTCAGTATTGATTCAGATACTTGATGTAATCACAGAGTTTCAATCCCGGAGGCAAGGCGCTCTTGTCAAAGCG
>JABUUR010000045.1 GCA_021443065.1 Fibrobacter sp. | reverse complement strand
GCCGAAAACAAGTGCGACATGACCGGCCTCAAGGGCATCGTGGAACAGGTGTTCCTGGTGTTCAAGGGCTCCCAGGACTCTACCATGGCAATCAAGGCCTGGGGTTTCGAAGGTAGCGGCACTACGCCTCCCACACCGCAGCAGCCCTTTGGCGGTACCGCATGGGCCATTCCCGGCACCATCCAGATGGAAAACTTCGACGTTCCCGGTACAGGCCGCGGCGGCGACGTGGATTCCTACTATGACAACGATTCCGAAAACCATTCCTGCACTGATACGGGCAAGGAAGCCGAATGTTCCGACTATCGTGATGGCACCGGCGTAGATATTTACAAGAAGTCCGGCGACAAGCTTGTGGTGGGTTACATCAACGAAGGCGAATGGCTGGAATACACCGTGAACGTTGCAGAAACTGGCACCTACACCATGTACGCCGCAGTCGCTTCCGATGGCGGCTCCAGTTTCAAACTTTCCATCGACGGCGAAGACATTACCACGGACATCGCTGTCCCTGCCAACAAGAAGAACGAGGACGACGCCCAGAATTTCGACGACTACGGCAAGGTGAGCGCCAACGTGAACCTTACCAAGGGTGAACATATTTTGCGCTTTACCGCCACCGCGGACTGGTTCGACATAGACTTCATCAACTTTGTGGCAGGCAAGGATGCCCCGGATGACAATCCCTTGGGCGACAAGGAACCTGCGGCACTTTCCACCGTAAAGTTCAACGCCGTGGCAAACCAGGAATTCAAGGTGTTCAGCCTTCAGGGCAAGTTGATGGGCACTGTAAATCTTGCTGGCCAGTCGGCTTCCAAGGCTCTCCGCGATGCAGGCTATGGCCGTGGCGCCTACATGTTGCGCAACAGCAGCAGGCAGTTTATTGCAACTACCGAAAGGTAGTTTACAAGGTTCTCCATAAACACACATCCAAAAGAAAGGCATCCCGGTTTCGGGGTGCCTTTTTTGCATTAGAAGAAAATTGGAAATATTGAGTTGCTTATTGAATTGTGATTTTACAAAATATGCTGTTTTTGATGTTTTTAAGCGATTTTGTAAAAACGGTCATGGATAAAAAGTCCATAGAGATTGAATTTGGCTTTTAAAAATATTCCATATTAGAGGGTAGATTTAAAGCCAAGAGGGTATGTGGTGTGCTCTCTATAAAAAGTAGGGATGATATGTTTGGTATCAAGTTTTCAGGACTTGGCTTGACCTGTGCGCTTGTTGGCGCCTTCGGTATTTCCGCAAATGCTTCTACAGTCAATGTCGACGTAGGCGAAGAACATCAGGTGATTCGCGGCTTTGGCGGTATGGTTCACAATACATGGCAGGGGGGTAGCGGCCTTTCCGACGCCGACGCAAAGATTGCCTTTGGTACAGGTGACGGCACCTTGGGCCTTAACACCCTGCGCATTCCCGTGAACGGGAACTCCAGCGATTTCAGCAAGGAAGTCGCCGCCGCAAAGTCTGCAAAGAAGTATGCGGGCGATGAGTTTATTCTTTATGCGACCCCCTGGACTTCCCAGTATGCCGGCGGCAACCAGCACGTCGCCTCGAGCAACTACCAGAACTACGTCAACCATCTGAACAGTTTTGCAGAATACATGAAGAACCAGGGCGTTCCCCTGTATGCGATTTCCATCAGCAACGAACCGGACTGGTGCTCTGAATGGGCCTGCTGGAGTGCAGACGAAGTTTACAACTTTACCAGGGGATATGCCGACCAGATGCGCAAGCACGGCACCAAGGTGATTTCTGCGGAATCCTTCCGTTA
>JABUUR010000059.1 GCA_021443065.1 Fibrobacter sp. | reverse complement strand
TGGAACGTGGAATACGACGAAACCCAGTCCATCGGCAAGCGCTACCGCCGCCAGGACGAGCTGGGCACACCTTTCTGCGTCACCGTGGACTTCGACACCGTGGGCGAAGGCGAATGCGACCCGGCAAAGCTTGGCTTTGTCACCGTCCGCGAACGCGACTCCATGCAGCAGGAACTGGTGGCTATCGACCAGCTGGAAGCCTACCTCGCCGCAAAGCTGGGCTGCTAATTCTCGCATTGGAAACTCTTCAGGTCCTTTTATAAAAAGAACGCTCCCGATTCGTGTCGGGGGCTTTCTTTTTTATGGCCATTTTGTTAAATTAGCTGTGATTGATGGTTTAAAACCATATAATCTCAAATTTTTGAACGGTAAATACGCTATTAGGAGGTTTTTATGCGTAAGATTATCGCTTTATTGCTTTTGGCATCTTCCTTTATCTGGGCTCAGTCCGGAGCCGTCGAATCCCGAAATAAAACTGGAATGAATCGTCACAACATTTCGGTGGGCTACGGCTTTGGCACTGTTTTCGATTTCGGTGCGGCGCTGGCTTCTTCCTTTGAAGACGATTCCTATGGGCAGGTGTCCGTAGGTTACGGCTACAAGGTCGGGTCCCTGTTCGAAACGGGAGCCCTCTTGAACTACGAACTGGCGTCGGAGGCCCAAATTTTCACCTTGATGGCCGTGGCGAAATTCAACTGGATCAACAAGGAATACTTCAGGCTATACTCTAATCTTGACCTGGGCGTTTCCATGGGCTTAAACAGTGACGATGAATTGGAATGGATGCCTATGGGGCAAGTTTCCCTGGCGGGCGTGGAATTCGGCAAGGACATCGTCTTTTTCCTTGAAACCCTAGGTTGGGGGCAATCCGGCCTGTTCTACACGGGCCTTAAGTACGCCTTCTAGTCTTTCGTCTTTCGTCTTTCGTCTTTCGTCTTTCGTCTATCTATATTTACTCCATGCTGAATGAATTTTTCAAGTCCATCATCGATCAAGACAATACGGCCATAGTGGTCTGCAATCTTGAACACGAAATCATCTACATGAACCCCAAGGCTATCGAAGCGCAGTCCAAGCGTGGCGGAGCTTCCCTCGTCGGGCGCAGCCTTCTTTTATGCCACAATCCCGATTCCCAGGAAAAGATCAGGAAGGTGGTGGATTGGTTTGCCGCCCACAAGTCTCACAATCGGGTTCACAGTTTTTTCAACGAAAAACAGAACAAGGATGGCTATATGATTGCCCTTCGTGACGAATTGGGCAACCTCATAGGTTATTACGAAAAACATGAATTTCGTTCGAAAGATGAAACTCCGTTTTACCAGTTCTGATTTAAGGACCCCTCTAATAACAACAGGATTTAGGCTGGAGGTTTAGCATGAGAATAAAAGTTCTTTTAATGGCGTTGATGTGCATGCTTTTTAATGCATGTATGATGGAGGCAGGGTACGACCCCAGCGACAAGTACGACGACAAAGACGTAATGTACAAGACCGGTTATATCGAGGATGGCATTTGCGATGATTACTATGTCTACATCGAAATGCCTAAATGCACCGACAAGTTGGAAGGCTATGTCGTAAGTGATGATCCTGGAAGATTTACCTCTGCAGCTGTTTATGCCTGCATCGATGGCTTCTGGACCTACAGAAGACAGGAGTCTACATCTAAACTTGAAAACGTTCCCTATTATACCGAGGATCTTAGCCCCAATAAAAAGTGTAACTTTGGGTACTCCAGCAATTCAAGGCCTGGTTCCTCCTCCAGCGCGCAAATCGACGATG
>JABUUR010000054.1 GCA_021443065.1 Fibrobacter sp. | reverse complement strand
CCCGGGTCAAGCCCGGGGCAGGCTCAGGCCGGGATGACAGTGTGGGTGGGGAGAGGTCCCGGGTCAAGCCCGGGATGACAGGGCAAGGGGAGATCCCGGGTCAATGCAGAGTAGATCCCGGGGCAAGCCCGGGATGACAGGGCAAGGGAGGTCCCGGGGCAAGCCCGGGATGACAATGGGAGGGGCCGGGATGACAGCGGGAGAGAAGGTCGGGATGACGAGGTGTACTCCCCCATTTTTTTTCTTGACAAAGGATTTTGAAAGGGTTATATTTAACGTATAAGTTAAATGTTAAATGTAAATTCAGACCACTTCCTACGGAGATTGTCATGGCTCTGCAAGATACACTACAGGCTTTGTCAGACCCCACACGGCGGCAGATTCTGAACATGCTCAAAGGCGGCAAGAAAACCGCAGGCGAGATTTCGGATGCCTTTGAAATCTCGGGTCCGGCAATTTCGAGACATCTGGCGGTTCTCAAGGCCGCAGACCTCATTCGCGACCGCCGCGAAGGAAAGTTCATCATTTACGAGCTGAATGCAACTGTACTAGAAGAAATAATGATGTGGATCAAGGACTTGAAAGCAAAACCTAAGGGAGGAAAACAACATGTACGAGCAAAATAACATAAAGACAACTTCGCAAAAAAATTCGTTGGTTGCCGACAACAAATGGAAAATCGTCATTTCCGTCATCGCCATCGCCATGACTTCTATCGTTGGAATTTTCCTGTGGGACAATCTCCCCGCCCAGCTTCCGGTCCACTTCGACATCAACGGAAATCCCGACAGTTTTATGCCAAAGGTTGCAGCCATATCTGTAATCCCTACAACCCTTGTGGCAATACATTTGCTTGCCTTGCTTGGTATGCTACGGCAAGTAAAACGCGACAGCAACAATAAGGTCATCCATTACGTTATATGGATTGTCCCCGCCGTTGCCATACTTGTCATGGGTTGCATTTACACGTATTCCATGAATATCCAGGTCAACGTCGGTCTGCTGGTTACAATCTTTCTAGGAGTGCTCTTTGTCATACTCGGAAACATCATGCCCAAAGTTTCTAGGAACCATTTTTTCGGCATACGCATTTGCTGGACTCTTAAGGACGACGACAACTGGTACCATACCCACCGCGTGGGAGGGTTTTCCTTTGTCATTGGCGGCTTGCTGATGATTTTTGCAAGCCTCGCTGGGAATTTATACATAACACTGGGGCTGACGTTTGCAACAGTGATCGTCCCGATTCTGTTCTCCTGGATTTATGCGCTCAGACACAAGTAATTACTTGTAGGCGCAGCAGCGGAAACCGATGGCAGGCGACTTGTAGAAACCGGACGCTTCGCGGTAGGCAACCTTTTCCTTCCTTACAAAGACCACCTCGATGTGGTCTTCTTCGTAGACCAGGCCGTTTGCCAAAGCCGTAAGCCACTCCTTTCCGCCCTTCCTGTATTCACCCAAGGGGGCGTAATCCATGCCGATGGAATTTCCGCTGGAATCCTTGACGGCAAAGAACTGCAAGGTATCCTGGAAATCCAATTGCAGAGGGTCTTTCTTTCCGAACTTGGGAATGGAGGCGTACAAGGTCCTGGTGGTGTCCTTGGCGAAAACAGTATCCACCTTGGTTCCTTCGCGGTACAGGTAGACCGTATCCTTGGTGTAGCCCACTCTTGTATAGAAGGGAAAACTGCGGTTGGTGCAAAGAGCCTGCTTATCGCGGCTTAGACCGCTGAATTTCTTGTAACTTCCGCCCTTGACTACAGCAGCGGTATCCTTGGAGCGTCCTGTCACCCA
>JABUUR010000263.1 GCA_021443065.1 Fibrobacter sp. | reverse complement strand
TCCGATACCCTCCGGGACCGCTTTCCCGGGAATGTGGTGTTCCTGATTGGTTCCGCCTACGGCATCGACGAAAACCTTAAAAAGTCGGCGGACATGTTGCTTTCGCTTTCTCCCTTGACTTTTACCCACGACCACGCCAGGATCATTACCGCAGAGCAATTGTACCGCGTGCAGATGGTAATGCAGAACCACCCGTACCACCATCGGTAAGGGTGGTTACAGGGAGAACGGTTGCGTAGAAATTTTTCTAGATTTGCGTCGTAAAAAATTGAGCTTAGTCGGAAAAAAAAGATGAATCCAGAAATTGAAAAACGTCGCACTTTTGCCATCGTCAGCCACCCTGACGCAGGCAAGACTACCATTACAGAAAAATTCCTGTGGTACGGAAACGTCATCCGGGAGGCGGGCCACGTTCGCGCCAAGGCCAACCGCAGTTACACCGTTTCCGACTGGATGAAAATCGAGCAGCAGCGCGGAATTTCCGTTTCCAGCTCCGTGCTGAATTTCCCTTTTGAAGGTTGCATGTTCAACCTGGTGGATACCCCGGGGCATCAGGACTTCTGCGAAGACACCTACCGCGCCCTTACGGCGGTGGACGCAGCCCTCGTGCTCATCGACAGCGTGAACGGCGTGGAAAAGCAGACCATCCGCCTGATGAACGTGTGCCGCATGCGCCACACGCCCATCATCACCTTCATCAACAAGATGGACTTGGACGGACGCCATGTGCTGGATCTTCTGGATGAAATCGAAAACATCCTGAAAATCAAGGTGGCCCCCTTTACGCTGCCCATCGGCGTAGGGAAACTTTTCAAGGGTGTGTACTGCATTGCCGACAACACCTTCCACACCTTCAACAAGGAAGAAGGGGAACAGCAACTTATCCAGATGGATGGCCCCGACGATCCACGCCTGGTGGAAATGTGCGGCCAAAACTGGGTGGACCAGTTCAAGGAGGAATACGAGATGGTCACGGGGGCTATGGATCCCTTCGACCACGAGAAGTTCCTGAAGGGGGAGATGTGCCCCGTGTTCTTTGGATCTGCTGTGAACAACTTCGGCGTACGTCAGTTGCTCAACGCCTTTGCAGAACTTGCGCCGCCGCCCATGGTTCGCGATACGGACAAGCGTGCGGTGGATCCGGGCGAAGATGCCTTCAGTGCCTTTGTCTTTAAAATCCAGGCCAACATGGACCCCAAGCACCGTGACCGCACTGCATTCTTGCGAATCTGTTCCGGCAGTTTCACCCGCGGTGAAAAGGTCTTTCATGTCCGTACGGGCCGCGACATCCGCCTGGCCGCCCCGACGGCATTTTTGGCCAAGGACAAGGAAGTCATCGACCACGCCTGGGCAGGTGACATCGTGGGCATCAACGACCCGGGGCTTTTCCGTATCGGCGATACCTTGACCGATGGCGAAAAGATAAACTTTACCGGAATTCCCGACTTTGCCCCGGAACATTTCGCCCGGGTTACCTTGCTGAACCCTCTCAAGAGTAAGCAAATGGCCAAGGGCCTTGCGGAACTTTCGGAAGAAGGTGCCACCCAGCTGTACGAACCCATGAAGTCCGCCATTCCCGTGATTGGCGTGGTGGGCGAGCTGCAGTTCGACGTGCTCAAGTTTCGCCTGCAGAGCGAATACGGCGCCGACGTGAGTCTGGACCGGGTGCCTGCCCACGGAATCCGCTGGGTCACGGGCCCCGAAAAGGATGTCTCCAAGTTTGCCGACGAATACGCCATGGATTGCATGTTCGACAAGGAACGGAACCTGGTCTGCCTGTTCCCCAACGAATATCGC
>JABUUR010000427.1 GCA_021443065.1 Fibrobacter sp. | reverse complement strand
GCCACGTTGTCGTTGCTTGAGCAGTAGGGTGTTGCAAAGGTATAAACCTCGGGAGCGCCCTTGGAAAGCAGGCTGGATTTCCAGCCGGAGGTTTCTCCGGTCAAGTCCGACACGGTTTTCATATCCTTGTGGCTCTTGGAATGGTTGCCGATTTCGTGGCCGTTCTTGGCGTAGCTCACGTAACCGCTCATGTCGCCGCTGCCAGCCCCCATTGCGCCCGTAATAAAGAATGTCACCTTCACGTCCGGGTTGGAATTGAGGTAACTCCCCAGCTGGTCCAGTTGGTTGTAGCCATCGTCAAAGGTAAAGGAGACAGCGCCGTCGTGGCCGTTCCAGGCAACCGTAGAAACAGGACCCGCCCAGGCAGCACAAGAAGCAGCCATGGTAAGCAGGGCTGCAAAGTTTTTTGATTTTAAATTCATCATCATACACCTCCCCCTATAAATACATTATTGAAGAGCCACACAAACGTAATTTTAGCGAAACATCGTTGATAAATCGTCCAATCTACGCAAGAAAGGTCTTGGCATCGCAAGAAAGGACCAGTTCCTTGCCCAAGAGCCGCTGCAATCGTTCCAAGTCGGGGTGCCCCTCCCGCTCAAAGACCACCACCTTTTTAAAACGTTCACGATGGGATAGGAGGAAATCCAGGTTGTTCACATCGGACTTGGGGAACCCGTAACCGATGAAGTAAATTTCCTCGGCATTCTTCAGGTAGTAATCGGCCTTGCTCCAAAGCACGTTGAACAAACTTCCCCGAAGAAAACTTTCCTTGGCATGGGCCATGGGGATATAGACCGGCGTGTCTTCGCAGTATATGGGGAAACTGCGGTCCTCCGGCTCCACCTGGCAGATATTGTTAAGGTCCAATTCGTCGGTAACGCCCTTGACGGGGAACCAGTTGAGGGAACCGTGGATCTTCAGCAGGTCGATGGTATGGGCAAAAGCCTCACGGCGTGCCGAACGGTCCGCCCGTTCAATGCGCACCCCGTAATCTACGGAGGCCATGTTACGAAGTTCCGGGTCGAGAGCGATGGCGGACTCGATCAAGGTGTCGTAATTGAAACTGAGCAGAAGGGTTTCGCGATGGCCTTCGGCGGGATTGTTGATACAGGCTTTCAGGAACTTGCCCATTATGCAGGCGGACTCCCCCGAAAGCCCTTCGTCGTGGCGGATGACGCTTGCAATGAACCGCAACAGTTCAAAGCGCAGACTTGCATGGTAGAGCCGTTCCCGCTCCCCCGGAAAAATCCGCGCCGACAAAATAGACGTGGCCAGGTTCTCGATGTTTAGGTACTCGCTCTGACCGTTGCATAGTTCCAAGAAGCGTTTGCAATAATCCCGAAAATGAGGAAACTCCTCGGGAATGCCGAAGGGGATAAGCTCGTTCAGGTCCCGAAGGGTGGGCATCTGGGGCAGAAAGGACTTGCTGAATCCAGACCCCAGCACAAATATACGGCGGTATGCGTTCATACCTTGAATGTATATAAAATTTCTACGATGGGACGAACTTTGAACGATGAGGTCGGCCGCAAGCAGCCTTGAAATATGAGGTCGCACGCTTTGCGTGCTTTGAGGTTTGTATGCAAGTGTCACGGCATACTGATCGCCATTCCGGACTTGCTCCGGGATCTATTGACTGGGCATGTTGAAACGGATCCCGGGTCAAGCCCGGGATGACAGAGTGGAGGAGGTCCCGGGGCAAGCCCGGGGCAGGCTTAGGCCGGGGTGACAGTGCAAAAAAGGCCCTGCAAAGTTGCAGGGTCTCGGATTTCCAAACTTATGGTCAGGTTCGTTTGCGACCGTCCAGCAAGGCAGGCAATCGCAAAGCCC
>JABUUR010000208.1 GCA_021443065.1 Fibrobacter sp. | reverse complement strand
CTTGGCTGCGCCACCTGCGTCGCTTGCGTCCTGGTTGTAAAATTCCTGGGCCTTTCGCATGAACTCCGCAAATTCTTCGTCGGACATCTGCTTGCCGGAATCCGCTGCATCAACAGGCGATGGGGTTTCTTCAATTTTATTTTCTTCGGTTTCTTGTTCAATGGATTCAATACGAGACAATCCCTCGCCAGATGCCTCGCTTTCTGCCTGCGGTGCTGCTTCGATGGATGCAGTCACAGATTCCATTGCGGCTTGTTCCTCGGCTTCGTCCGCCTTCATCATTTCGGCAAAGGGGTTTTCCTGGACATCGGACATGTCCACCTTGCCTTCCAGCATGGCGTTAAGGTCGTCCTCGGATACGTTTCGACCGTTGGTTGCCCACTGTACTGCTTCGCGCATGACAGCTGCAAGGTCGCCCACGGTCTGCTCCTGGGACCTTGCCATGGCCTGGTTGCGGATCGCCTCCACAAGGCCCGCCTTGACTTCGGGATCTTTGGAGAAGAATACTGTTTCGCGGGCCATTTCGTCGGCGTACTCCGCGTTGTTCTTTTTGCGGTAAATCCAGATGGGGCCGAACAATTCGCTTTGACGAAAAACGATTTCGTCGGTCTTGATCATTTCCAGCATTGCCATGAAGGTCACTGCGGCAACGATGGGGTGGGAGTCGTTTTCCAGAAGGTCCTCGAACAAGGCCCTGCCGTTTACGCTTAAGAAATTGTTTATGGCCTGCTGGCGGTCCTGAATGGTAACGTAGTCCAATTCAATGTGATGGACCGTTTCGGAAATCTTTGTCTTGAGACTTTTTTGGTAGGCTCGAAAGAGCTGCCAGATGTTGGCATCGGCCAAGGTCTCGTCGTCGGCCTGGGTCTTTTCAAGACGTCCGCGGGAGTAGGTGCCGAAGTTGTGCCCTTCCATTTCTTGAAGGCCGCTGGCCACCTGCTTGAAACGTTGGTACTCCAGCATTTCCTTCATCAGTTGTTCGCGGTCGGCGTTGTATTCTTCTTCAAGTACGGGGTCCCGTTCTTCGGCTGGCAGCAGCTCCTGAACCTTAAGGGCCATCAGGCGGCTGGCCATGGATAAAAAATCCCCCGCCTTGGAAAGGTCCATGCTGGCAGATTCGCTATAGATGTTTACCCATTCCAAAAACTGGTCTGCAATTTCTGCAATGGAGATCTGCTCCAGGGGGACTTCCTTTTTCTGGACGAGGTAAACCAACAAGTCCATGGGGCCGTTGAAGGCTCCAATGCGGACTTCGTATTCCTCTTGTTCCAGGTATTCGGTTTCCATCTGCTGTAAATCTAGAATATTTTGAAGGTACCGCCTTCGCCCTGGTCCATTCTCCAGTCTACTCTCAGGTCTATTCTACGGTGACGCTCTTGGCCAGGTTGCGGGGCTGGTCCACGTCGTTACCGCGCAACACCGCAATGTGGTAGGCCAGCAACTGCAGGGGTATGCAGGTGAGAATGGGCATGAGCATGCTCAATGTCTTGGGAACACGGATCAGGTGGTCTGCAATTTCGTCCAGTGGGTGGCAATCTTCGGTGGTGATGGCAATGACCTTGCCTCCCCGGGCCTTGATTTCGCGAACGTTGCTGATGACCTTGTCAAAGAGGGCATCCTTGGGAGCAATGACCACTACCGGCATGTTTTCGTCGATAAGGGCGATGGGGCCGTGTTTCATTTCGGCGGCGGGGTAACCCTCGGCGTGGATGTAACTGATTTCCTTTAGTTTCAAGGCTCCTTCCATGGCCACGGGATAGTTGTAGTGGCGGCCCAGGTACAAGAAGTTCCCTGCCTTGGCGTACTTCTGGGCGATGCCTGCAATCTGGTCGGAAAG
>JABUUR010000259.1 GCA_021443065.1 Fibrobacter sp. | reverse complement strand
AGCTTGCTTGTCCATGACCGAGCCGCTAGCGGAACTGTCCGAAGGGCAGCTAGGATCCAAAAACACCGCCCTGGACCCTATCGCCCTTGCAGGGCTCCAGGGTGACAGGAGAGGGATCCCGGGGCAAGCCCGGGATGACAAGGAATGAGGCCGGGATGACAAGGAATGACGCAATGGGGATCCCGGGGCAAGCCTGGGATGACAGTGCGGGGGAGGTCCCGGCTCCCCGGGTCAAGCCCGGGGCAGGCTTAGGCCGGGATGACAAGGAATGAGCCCGGGATGACAGGATGGAAGGGGCTGGGGGGCGGCTATTTGAATTTGGCGAATTTGTAGAGATATTTGGCGGTTTGCACCGGGGTCTTGAGGAACGCCCGCTTTTTGCAGCCGCTGAGGGCGAACCCCTGAAGAACCTTGTAGAGACCGACCTGGGTGGGCTTGTCGATTGCCAAAAGGAACTTGCGGAACTTGCCTTGGAAGTCGTGGGTGCGACCGAAGAGGTTGTAGACGCTCTTTTCGTAGGTTTTCAGATAGGATTTGCTCAAGGAGGCTGCGCTGCCGGAGGTTGCTGCCAGGCCCTCGTGGACCGTCTTTGCACAAAGACGGCCGGCCCGCATGGCGGCTGCGATGCCGCCGCCGGTAAGGGGGTTGGTGTGATGGGCGGCATCGCCCACGAGGGCGAAACGGTCCAGGGTGTAGTCCTTCAAGGTGCTGGACACAGGAATCACTCCGCCTACAATCTTGTTGATTTTTGCCCCCGGGAACAACTTTTCCAACCATTCCATCGCTACGTCGTAAATGCAGGTATCCCCCTGGTGGTTCAGCAAAAAGCCTGCCCCGAACTTGGTGACGTTGCTCTTTTGCTTGGGAAAACTCCAGATGTAGCCGTCGTTGATAAAGTCGTGACCTTGCCAGAAGGTGAGGTAGTCGGGGCGCGTCAGCATGCCGTCTACCTGGATATCGATGCCACTGCAAGTGGATGCGGGCTTTTGAATGCTTTCTAGCCCGACCATGCGGCCAATTCGACTTTCCACACCGTCGGCGGCAATCACCATTTTCGCCTTAATTTCCTGGGTGCCGGTGGCGGTGACGGAACCGTTGCCGTCGCCTTGTCCGAGGACTACACGTACCCTGCGGAAACCGTCGGTACCGCCTCCTTCTACGTCGCTTACGGACTCTGCCCGGGCGCAGGTCACTACCTCGGCGCCGTCTTCGGCGGCAAGTTTTGCAAGCCATGGGTCGAATTTTTCACGGTCAAGCATAATGCCCATGCCAGGCTCGGGCAGTTCGATGTTTACGCCGTCGGGGCCATAGATGTAAAGGCCGTTGATGATGGTTTCAATGCAACTTTCGTCAATGGGGCCGTAAGTCTGTAAGTCGGAAAGGTTGGTGCTGGCCTCGCCGCAGCGGACGGGGTAGCCGATTCGTTCACGCTTTTCCAGCAGGAGAACCTTGTGGCCGTTTCGGGCAAGGTTTCGTGCAGCCACGGAACCGCCGGGGCCTGCTCCAATGACAATCACGTCGTACTGATTATCAAGCATTTTCTACCTCCTGGAGGGAGAGGGCGCCTACAGGGCAGGCGTGGGTGCAAATGCCGCAGCGGATACACTTTTCGTTGTCGATCTGCAGGTCTAGGCCGAACATGTCCAGGGCCATCTTGGGGCATGCGCCAACGCATCCGGAACACCTGAGGCATTTCTTTTTGTCGTGAACGAGAGTTTTCATTGTACGAAATATATAAAAGAATATGATGACGCAGGGGGCATAGCCGCATCCACAAGGTGGATGAAGCATTTCTTAGCGCTTGACACTTCGTGTCCCGCTGCGTCATTCGGTTATA
>JABUUR010000293.1 GCA_021443065.1 Fibrobacter sp. | reverse complement strand
TACCTCTAGGCGCTTGCGCCGACCTCTTCGCTGCCCCTGACCACTGAAAGCTCATATATAAGACTCTTCTGCCACATGGATTAACGGATGCCCTCGAAATTAGACTGAAAAATGCAAAAATGAAACATTTCATCCGTAAAAAACGGCGGTTTATCCCTAAAAAGACAAATTTTGTAAAAAAAATTACGATTTTAACAAAAAACAGGCACTTTTTAAAAAAATACTTGTATATTGGTAACGTCATTTTATGCCATCGGGTCCCGTATAGGGTGCTATGGCTGTGCACAACATGTGTATGGAACTTGGGTGGATAACGTTTATATTGGAGAAACAAATATGGCAGAAGATCTGCAATACCTTATGGAACGCATCCAGAAGGATGCCGTTGACAAAGCTGAAAACGAAGCTGCAGCTATCATTGCGAAGGCCAAGGAAAAGGCTGCAGACATCATCAAGAACGCCGAGGCCGAGGCCCAGGCAAAACTTGAAAAGGCTGATAAGGATGCCGAAGCATTTACCGAACGTAGCGAACGTACTCTCGAACAATCCGCACGCGATCTTTTGCTCTCTGTAGGCAAGAACCTCGAAAAGATGATTCTCGACCTATTGTCCCTCCAAGTCGAAAAATCCCTGGACGAATCTACCATCAAGGAAATGCTCCTTTCCCTCGCCAAGGGCTACAACTCCAGCGTAGAAGTGGATTTCTCCGAAGCCGATGCCAAAAAGTTGGCTTCCTTTGTTACTGGTGAATTTGCAAAGCAGGTTTCTGCCGGCGTCAAGGTCGAAAGCGACAAGGGCGTCAGGTTCGGTTTCCGCGTCAAGCTGGACGGCGGCAAGGTCAGCCACGAATTTACCTCTGCAGCAATGGCAGACGCTCTTTCTGCATTGCTCCGTCCGCAGTTGTCCAAGATTGTCAACGCTGCAGCGCAGGCCAAGTAATTAAGGGCAAGCAATGAGCGCTCCTTCTTACCTGATGTCGTCGCTTCCCATGCTGGAGTTGGGTGACGTTCCTCCCTTGACCATGGAAGAATTCCGTGGCCGTTGCGAGGGCGTGCTTGACCAGCCGGAACTGGAAGCACTCGACGCGCTGTTGAACGGCGAAGAATATGATGACGAATTCGTCCAAGCCTACCAGGCTCACGAAATCCAGATGAAGAATGTTTCCGGAAGGCTCCGTGCTCAGGCTTGGGGCCCCGAAGTCCGTTTTTCCGAACGTTCTTTCCCTGGCTACGACGTCACCTTCGCCAAGATGATTTCAGATGCGTTCGCCAAGTCCAGTCCTTTTGAAAAAGAGCAGGATATTGACAAGGCCCGCTTCTGGCTTGTGGATTCTCTCGCCGGAGTAGGGGAGGGGACCGTCAAGCACGTCTATGCCTATGCTGTAAAGCTCCAGATTTGTACCCGCTGGGCCCGCCTTTCCGAAGAGGCCGGCGATGCGGCTGTTATCAAAGTTATTAATGCAAACGATCCTGCCTACGTGCAGGAATGACCGGAGGTCCATTTTCAATGGCTAGTATCGGAAAAATCATCGGCGTCAACGGTAACTTGATTCGTGTCAAGTTCGAAAGCGCCGTATCTCAGAACGAAGTGGCTTACGCCAAGCTTCCTGTTAAGGTAGACGGCAAGTCCGACATTATTCCGCTGAAGAGCGAAGTCATTCGTATCCGTGGCGACTACGCAGAACTCCAGGTGTTCGAAGACACCACCGGCCTTAAGGCTGGCGACGAAGTCGAATTTACCGGCGAATTGCTGTCCGTGGAACTTGGCCCCGGTTTGCTGACCCAGGTTTTTGACGGGCTTCAGAACCCCCTGCCGGAACTTGCCGAGGAATGCGGCTT
>JABUUR010000527.1 GCA_021443065.1 Fibrobacter sp. | reverse complement strand
GCAAATAGTTGCATAATGTTCTAAGGTTGGATGTGAAATGATAACAATGCTTCTTCATAACGATGGCATTGTAATTAATCATAAACGTGTTGAGCGACTATACAAAGAAAACAAAAGGCAGTTTAAAAACCGTAAGAAAGGCCATAAAAAGTATTCTGTAAAGAAACGTGAAGAGCATATTCTTACAGAAACACCAGGAAACTGGATTGTAATAGATTTTGTAATAGATAGCATTGCAAATAAACGGCCACTTAAAAATTTAACTGTAATTGATCCAGTTTCAAAAGTTGCTCCAAAAATAATTCCTGCTTATGCAATGCAAGGCGAAGGAGTTACTGAAGTCTTAAATGATATCTGGATGGAAGAACCATTTACTTATTTGCAGACAGATAATGGGCCTGAATTCAGAATTTCTGCAATTCAAAGCTGGTATAAAAATTATGCAGTAACACAGGTGGTTTCAAGACCTGGAAAAACTACAGATAACTGCTTTATTGAATCATTCAACCGCATATTCCGTGATGAATGTCTTAATGAAAATTATTTTACGTCTCTGTCAGAGTCAAAAGAAATAATTGAATCCTGGAGAATTGATTATAACGAAAATCGACTTCAGAAAGGGTTAAAAGAATTGACGCCAAGTCAGTTTTAAAATATACTTAAAAGTATGAAAGGCTAACCTTAAATTTGCTCAAATTTAGGGGTGAGACTACTATTAGTTTATGTAAAAAAAATATAAGAGAGAGTTGAGGATAAATTTTTAATGACTACTAATATTTAAAAATTTATCTGGTTAAGTTATGAAAGATTTATTACTTCCCAAACGTCTTCAGATTGGGGATAAAGTTGCAACAGTCAGCCTGTCCAGTGGCTTAGCTGGTGAAGAAAAGTTTAAGTATAAATATGAATTAGGCGTAAAACGTTTATATGATGTTTTTGGATTGGAAGCTGTTCCGATGGCCAATTCATTAAGAGGATGTGATTTTTTATATAAAAATCCCAAAGCAAGAGCAGATGACCTGATGCAGGCAATTTGTGATCCTGAAATCAAGGCGATTATTTCAAATATTGGTGGAGAAGAATCTTTAAGAATCCTTCCATATCTGGATTTAGACTTGATTCGAAAAAATCCAAAAATTTTCATGGGATATTCCGATTCAACAAGCGTTCATTATATGTTTTATAAAGCTGGGGTTACTTCTTACTACGGACCGGCTATTATGACAGATTTTGCAGAAAACAACGCAATGTTCGATTACACGGTCAATTCTATAAAACGAACTCTTTTTAATGCTGAAAGTTTTGGTGAATTAAAATCTTCAGAAAAATGGACCTGTGAACGTCTGGAATGGGCAGACCAGAGTCTGCAGAATGTAAGCCGAAAATTAGAAAAAAATAAAGGTCATGAATTTATTAACGGAAAGGGTGTTATTCAAGGAAAATTGATTGGTGGTTGTATTGTTACTTTCCAGAGCATCAGAAGTACTTCGCTTTTTCCAGAGATAAATGACTGGAACGATTCAATCCTGTTTATCGAAACACCAGAAACAAAACCGGATCCTATGTATTTTAGATACTGGATAAGAGATTTTGGATTCATGGGGATTCTGCAGCGGGTGAAAGGAATACTTGTTGGGAAACCTTATGAAGAATGTTATTACGAAGAGTATAAAAACATTTTGCTCGAAGTAGTAAGAGATGAATTTGGATTAAGCGATCTGCCTATTGTCTATAATATGAATTTTGGACATGCGGCACCACTTTCTATTTTGCCATATGGGGTATCCTGCAAAATCGATTGTGGAAATAAAAAAGTTGAATTGAACACGCCTAGTGTTGAATAAAAA
>JABUUR010000386.1 GCA_021443065.1 Fibrobacter sp. | reverse complement strand
TTTGTGTTTACGGAGGTGTCGTCGTCGGGGCGCATCTCGTTGTCGTCGTTGCCGCATGCTGTGATGAGTAGTGTGGCGGCGAGGATGAGGAAAAGTTTTGGTGTGTGCACGATGGTGATGGTGTTATGTGATTTCAGTTTTACATAACATCCAAATCGCAAGTAACTTGCTGATTTTTAATGTTAGTTTGTACGTTTTATTCTCTATTGTTCCCAAAAGTTTCCCTGTGGTGAATATCTGGGATATTTGGGTTCAATGTCTATTCGTTTGCGTGTACTCTGCCTTTAGTTGCGATGCGTTGTATTGTTTTGCACAATCTTATACGTCTTTGGAAGATGTCAGTTTTATGGGTGTGCAAATGGCAACTTGTTGGGCAATGAATGCAATTGTTTTACAAAATTAGTTATTTTTGTTTGAAAATCAGCCATTCTCGCAAAGTTTTTTCAAGGAACGTTGATTTTTGTTTGAGATATTGTTTCGTAATGTTTGCCATGCACACCGATTTCGCGGCACAAATGCAAAGAGAAAGGGCATCCAAAGCTGACTGTCCGTCAGCAATGGATGCCTTTTTTAAACACATTCTCTTGCGTGGCTATTCGCTATAATCCCAAAGTCTCTGTACTATGGTGCTAAGACTGGACGGATAGGAAATCCCACAGGACGTGGCCTACCGGCAAGTATTTGGCAATTACCAGCATCACTTGCATAGAAAAAGTCGTATCGTCCAGTACTTGCGGGTGCGCAGTTGGAAACGCCAAAATAGCCGAAACCAGTGTTTGAAGCCGAAGTACTATTTAGATAGCGTATACCCGTCAAAGGCAGGAAGAGGAATACACTCTTATCTACCTTACTCATTATCTTGAAGCCATTAATGCCCGTACCATGATAGTTGGTTACCGGACTCCTATCGCAAAGAGTTAACAACTCATTAGCCCACGCATAGGTAGGTATTCGCCATTTCCCGCCGAGCTTGCTCCTTGCGGCGTCATAGAGTGGGTTGACGCCAATATCCGTAACGTTGCTCAATGGGTCAGCGGAAGTTCCGCAATCACTTTCTTGAGTTCCTGTACCTCCGATTTTCTGGAAGTAGAGCGGCCAAGTAACCGCATCTGCAGAATACGGCGTTAGGCATCCCCAGCCATAGTAGCCGCCGTTCTGCTCCGGACTGTTCGCGTCAAGGTTGCATTTCGCCCATTTAACCGACAGACCGAGGTCAACAGCATCGGGTGTGGGGTCATAGACGGGGCGCATGAGAAGCCCACAGTAACGCGCATAGTCTGCGTATCCGTAATTAGAGGTGTTGATATTTGCGTAGTACGCTTTTGTTTTGTCGTTATATACAGGAGAAGACAACATATAGCGACAGGCGGTACCTTTATCTGGGTACGAAACACCGTTGCGCCAGCCCGAATCGACAGGCAGGAAGATGGAGTGGCCCTGACAACTACCATCCTTTCTCGTTACCGTATAGCCATTTCTTGTATTATCCCAGACCCAGTCGAAATGGTTTGCATCCCTTAACTGATTGAACTCCAACATGGTTGGCATACGCCAATTGCCGCCAAGTTTGGCATGGGCGGCATCCCACTCGGTAAAGGAAATGTTCTCGAATTCAGCAAAATAGGCTTTCAGTCCTGACTTCGTCAATGCGTCACCCTGTTTAGAATTGGTAGTTTTCGGGGTTGAAAAGTGGCTCTATGGCATGGTGTTTGTCGGTGAGGAACATTGTTTTTGAAAAGTGTCCTCCGTTCTCTGGTAGCCTTACCCTAACAGTCGTTATAGTCTTGGCAGCATCGAGCACATTGTCCACACTCATGCATATTCCCTTCATCTTTATCATTCGCTCAAGTTCCTTGT
>JABUUR010000314.1 GCA_021443065.1 Fibrobacter sp. | reverse complement strand
CTGTTCCTGCAGTTCCCGGGTGCCGGACCAGAGCATAAGTTGGTCCCGAAGTTGTTCCTGGAGGCTCTTGCCGTTATCCTTGATCGGGCGGTCCCATTCCTCGTCGGCATCCTTGGAAGCCACGTTCAAATCCTTGTAGGGAGCGTCTTCGTCGGAGGAGCCGTCGCTCAGGTAGCGTTCGTAATCCAATTCCCCTTCACCCGGATTATCCAACATGCCACGGTCCATCATGGCACTGTCTTCCAAAGAACCGTTTTCAAAACTGTTGTCGGGATCGTAATCGGAGCCTGCATCGTTCACAAGTTCGGAACCGGAGTCCGGAAGTTCCTCATCCCGAACTTCCCGCTCCTCCTCGGGCACGCTGTCGTCAAGTTCCAGGAGGGGGTTGCTTTCCACCTCGTCCTTGATGGCAGTTTCAATCTCCATGGAAGTTTTCTGGAGAATGTTCACGGACTGCAGAAGCTGCGGTGTCAGCGTCTGTTCCAGTCTCTGGCTGGTGCCCAAACTCATTCCTAAATCAAAAGCCATCTGTACACCTAATCCAGTCTAAAGCTGTCGCCCAGGTAAATTCGCCTTGCCTCGGGATCGTTGGCCAGGTACTCCGAGGAGCCTTCGGTCAAGACCTGGCTCTTGTACATGATGTAGGCTCGGTCCGTAATGGACAAGGTCTCTCGGACGTTATGGTCGGTAATGAGCACGCCCATGCCCTTTTCCTTAAGACCCGAGATGATGGACTGGATGTCGGCCACGGCAATGGGGTCGATTCCTGCAAAAGGCTCGTCCAGCAACAAAAAACTGGGGTCGCTGGCAAGGGCCCGGGCAATTTCTAAACGGCGGCGTTCGCCACCGGAGCAACTCATGGACTTGGTCTTGCGAATGTGGGTAATCTTGAACTCTTCCAAAAGTTGCTCCAGGCGAAGTTTGCGTTCCCTGCGTTTCATGTCCTGGGTTTCGAGGATGGCCATGATGTTGTCCTCTACGCTCAGTTTGCGAAAGATGGAGGCCTCCTGGGGCAGGTAGCCTACGCCAAGGCGGGCACGCTTGTACATGGGCTTGTCGGTCATCTCGATGTCGTCCAAGAAGATGTGGCCCGACTCGGGACGAACCATGCCCACGATCATGTAGAAGGAGGTGGTTTTGCCGGCACCGTTGGGGCCCAGCAAGCCGACAATTTCGCCCTGGGACACGCGGATAGAAACATCGCTCACCACCTGGCGACCACCGTACACCTTACGGAGTTTTTCGGTGCGAATCGTGCTTACAAGGTTTTTCACTTCTTTTCCTCCACAGAGCTTGCTTCGTTCCTGTTGCGCCTACGGCCCCGCCTTACGGAAGGCCTGGTTTCTTGCTTGAGTTCCGTATCCTTTTCTTTTATTATATCTTTTTTTTCGGCGTTGTTTGTCAAGGAATCGTTTTTTAAAGCCTTATTTCTGTTTTCTTTTTCCATGTCCACATAACGGCCGCTGGCCATGGTGGGGTTCCCCAGCAACCGAAGGGACTTTACGGCGTTTTTCTGGGCGTCGAACAGGATGTGGATCGTATCGCCGGCAGCCTCGTTCTTGCCCGAAACGGAACGGTCGTTCTTTACGTAGAAATAAGTACTCTGGGCGTTTCCCGCCACCACGGCATGGTCCATCTTGCCTTTCTTGAAGAACATGTCCAGGCGATTGCCGTCCATCAAGTTCCTGTAATCTTTCAAGTCAGTCTCGTAAAAGAACCCGCGGGCATTCAGGTTTACGTACAGGTGTTCAATCTTGTTGTTCTCGAACAAGGCGAACAGCGTATCACCGAAGGCTTCCGTAACCCGTCCAGGATTGTTGTGCCGCGCGTCTTCCTGCTGCACCCCGTGGGCGTTGCG
>JABUUR010000405.1 GCA_021443065.1 Fibrobacter sp. | reverse complement strand
ACGGTGCAAAAAATCTAGAATACGCTCCTTGTAATCCTTGGCCTCGTCAAAGACCGCATGGCCCTTTTCCGCGTATGTATAAAATTCACAGGGGACATTTTCCGCCCTCAGTTTCGCCACAATCTTTTCGGAAGCCTCGCAAGTCACCACATGGTCCAGACCCGCTGCCAAGACCAATACGGGGCATTTGATTTTGCCAAGGCCCTCGTAAATATCCAAGCCGGCGCAAGCCTCTGAGGTTATGGCAAAGCGGAGCATTTCCTCGGCAGACAAATTCTTGTACATCATCAAGAGTGCCCGACGGTAGCGTTCCACAAAGGCAGGGGTAAAGGCATTGTCGATAAAGGAATTTACAAGTTCCTGGGAAAACCCGCCACGGGCAAGTTCCGCCCAGCGGCCAATCACTTCGATTTGCAAAGGTTCCGCCTTGGAGGAACTGGAGCAAAGAACCATACGGTCAACCAGTTCCGGATTGCTTATGGCCATGTACTGCGCAATCATCCCACCCTGGGACATTCCAACGACCGACACACGCCCCGTGCCCAAGGCCTTAAGAACAGCGGCCAGGTCGTGAGCCATTTCAGAAATGGGGTACACCGCAGGCATGTTCTTTCGACGGTCAAACAAATAGACCGTATATTCTTCCTTGAAAATCTTGTAGGCGGTTTCTACAGAGCTGGCCGATGCCAAGGTGCTGCGGAGGCTCAGCCCGGGAATGAGTACCAGATTCTTGGAGCCGTTGCCGAAAACAGCGTATTCCATTTCGATATCCTCGCCATTCACCGCACCGCTGGAAACACGCACCCCATGAATTTCTGCCATACGAAATCTCCTTCTTATTTAGCAACCCAAGTAAACCTGAAACTGCTCAATTTCCTTATGAAGGTCAAGTCCAGGAATTTGTTCCATCAGATTTTCCGCCATGGCAATATGTTTTTCCGCAAAGCCCCTGTTCTTTGGTGAACCAGTGTCTACCACCCTGTGGTTCACAGCCTTCATAAATTTTTTCACCTGTTCCACACAGGCAAAAGTTCCTTCGCAAAAATACGTCTCGCCCATCTTCTCGAAAATAAAATCCTCGGCCACGTCAGATAGATGGACCATGTCCCTATCGTAAAATCGGTAATCCCGCAACTCGTCCATGACTATTTCGTAACTGGGAAAATAGCTCACCACATCCGGATAACGGGACTGTACTTGGACAATGGCCAAATGCAAAGTGGACTTCGAAAGATTGTTGCCGTGAGCCCCGTCATTTAAGTGTCGTAGCGGAGAAACAGTAAACACCACATTGACATCGGGATTAATCTCACGAAGATTTTCAACCACATTTTTTAACGCCTTCGCAGCCTCTTCTACAGAAATCAGCCTTCGTTCAAACATGCTGGAATCTTCTCGATGGCAGTTGGAAACCGGTACACCGCTCTGCTTCATAAAATAAACGTAGGCCGTGCCCAAGGTAATAAAGACAGCATCGGCCTTTTTCAAGAAACCTGCGGAGGCGACTACGGCATTGTTCAAATTCAAAAGGCATTCTTCTTTCTTTCTGTTGGAAAGAGAACTGTGGGCATCCCAGCAATTCCATTTTCCATGATCGCAGAAAATGTCCTTTTCCGTATATTGTCTTCCGCTTGCGATGTTGTTGAACATCTGGCAAATGGAAAGCGGATTGTATACAACACCGAAGGGGTTCACCAAAGTGTCGAACTTCAAATCCACAAACCTCCTGGAAATGTTCTGGGCAAAACAAGAGCCCACAAACATCAGGTGCTTTGTGTAGTCGATTTTAAAACCCGCCTGCGGCAAGTCCACTTTGGTAAATAATTCCATCCAGCATCACCTGATAAAATTCGTGGGGAGCCAGGGTTCCTTGGATTCCACTT
>JABUUR010000322.1 GCA_021443065.1 Fibrobacter sp. | reverse complement strand
GAATTGTCGCCGTACATAATTGGTGGTTGGTGGTTGGTGATTGGTGGTGGGTGGGTTATTGTGCGCCCTTGCCGGTTAGAACAACATAAACGGTACGCACGAGAATCTGGAAATCCAAAAGAAGACTCATGTTCTCGTAGTAGTACATATCATATTTCAGCTTGATCTTTACATCTTCGGTACTGGTATCGTAATGATGGCACACCTGTGCCCAGCCCGTAAGGCCAGGCTTCATTTTGAGGCGGCTGATATAAAAAGGAATTTCTTCACGAAGTTTCGCGATGAACACCGCACGTTCGGGGCGGGGCCCCACCATGCTCATGTCGCCTTTCAGTACACAAAGAATTTGAGGCAGTTCATCTATACGGGTCTTGCGAAGGAACTTGCCCACCTTGGTTATGCGGGGATCGTCCTTGGTGGCCCACTGGGCACCGAACTTTTCGGCATCGGTACGCATGGTGCGGAACTTGTAAACCGTAAAAGGCATTCCATACAAGCCAATACGTTCCTGGGAATAGAAAACAGGCCCGTGGTCTTCCAGTTTGATTGCAATGGCGGCCAACAAGCACACCGGCAGGGAGCAAATTCCCAAAAAGATGCCAAAACCAATGTCGATAAACCGCTTGAACTGCACCTGCCAAGGCGGCATGTTAAAAGGCAGCAACTCCTGAAGTTCAAAACCGTAAACCAGATTGGCCTTGAACTGCCCATGAATCACATCGTAAAGTTCCGGGACAAGATATATGTGCAAAGGATTTTCGCAAAGCCACACCAACACGCGCATAATCTCCTGGGGAGAATTGCTTTCGTGGGCAATGATAATACCGGAAATCTTGAATTTCTTTACCAGGGACGGCAAATCGGAATACTTTCCAAAAACTGGGAATCCCGCAAACTCATGATTCATGACCTGGTAACGTTCGTCCACAAACCCCACCACTCGCTGGCCGCGGGCCGGAGTCTTTGCCAAGGCCTCGGCAATTTTTCGTCCAGATTCCGTGGCACCCAGCACCAGGATGTTGTTACAGCCATAACCCATGCGCATAAAGCCGCGTAGCACCCCGTAGACCAAAAGGCGCAGTGACACCACCAGGGTCATGGCAAATCCGCCGTAGATAAAAATCCAGGGAAAACGAGAACCATAAAGGTAACCGCTAATCAAAGGTTCGTGGGTAAACACCTTGTTCATAAACTCGGTGCCGAACAAACCAATTATAATAAGCACGATACCCAGTGCCACTGCACGCAGCACCCTCAATACCTGGTGAGTCCTGGATTGCAAAAGCCAAGTCCTGTAAAGACCAGCCCCCGTAAAAAGAACCAACCAGCCCACATTCAAGACCAAGCCCATACGGTAGTATTCCGAAAGGGACTTCGTAGGATCGTACTTGTCCACAATCCAGCCGCTATGGAACTGAACCCAGAAGGCAAGGCCAAAACAGACGGACAAAGCAATGAAGTCCGTAAAGACAATGAGGGCTCTTTCCAATGTCGCAGCTCGAATCATAATTCACCAATACAACAAATACTATAGATACACAAATCAGAGAGGGTCGGGAAAAACCCGACCCGTTTTCCTTATGCCAAGAAACGGATAACCTGGCTCTTTTCGACAATTTCTGCAAGAGCGTCGATGGCATCCACAGCCTTGCTAGCCTTGCTGTCCAATGTCTTTTCAGTAATGACCACCACGGAAACCTTGCCCGGGTCGTTTACGTTCTTTTGGATAATGGTTTCAATGGAAATTCCGTTTTCTGCCAGGATGCTTGTAATCTTAGCCAAGACACCGCATGCGTCACGGGAAGTAAAGCGCAGGTAGTAGCGGGCAGATGTTTCGGAAATGGGCACGAGGGTTGCGGAATTTTCCACATTGAACCAGCCCATGGGCAA
>JABUUR010000262.1 GCA_021443065.1 Fibrobacter sp. | reverse complement strand
TTATCGAACTTGCCTCCGAAACCGCGGCCAGAGCGTTCCTTGCGGAAACCGCCCCTGCGCTCTTCGCGATTGCCTCTTTCACGATGGAAACTTTCGCGACTGCGTGGAGGAGGCGCGTCATCGGTCATTAAACGGAACTTGGCATCGTTTCCGCGGATGGTGATGCCGGAGAGAATGTCCAGCACGTCCTGAGGCACTGCTTCTGGAAGTTCCACCGTACTGAAACGGTCAAACAGCTTGATGCGCCCGATGTTGCTACTGTTGATGTTTGCCTCGCCTGCGATGGCGCCTACAATGTCGCGGGGAGTCACATGGTCAATGCGGCCAACGCCCAAGTAGTAACGGAGGTAGCCTTCTTCGACGCCGTTTGAACTTTCTTTTCGTTCTTTATTTAAACTTGCACCGATAAAGTCCCTACCGCCCTTTTCCTTGCCCGAATTTTCTGTGCGTTCGGCCCGTTCCTTGGCGCGGCGTGCTTCGCGGGGCGCGTCCAGCGGGGCGAGTTCCGGGAACAGGGGTTGCCGCTTTTGGTACATCTTGATGACGGCTGCGGCAACGTCTTCTGCAGAGAGCGGGGCTATGGAACCGTCTACGTTTTCAATGCCGCCGGTCAGGTTGTTGCCTTCGGCCACCAGCTCCTGAATCAAGTTCTTGAATTGGTCCAGTTCACCATAGCTTGCAACGCTTTTGACCTTATGCTTGAATGCATTCACTCTTTTTTTGCTGATGACTTCTGCAGTGGGAAGTTCCATTTCGTCGATGGGCTGGCGGGTGGCCCGTTCAATGATTTTCAGCATCCGCTTTTCGCGGGGGGTGATAAAGAGGATGGCGTCACCGCTGCGGCCTGCACGGCCTGTACGACCGATGCGGTGTACGTAGGATTCGGTGTCGTAAGGAATGTCGTAGTTCACCACCAGAGAAATACGGTCTACGTCGATACCGCGTGCGGCCACGTCGGTAGCCACCACAATGTCCAGCTTGCCCATCTTTAGGCGGTTGATGGTGCGTTCGCGCATGGATTGCGCCAGGTCGCCGTTCAGGGGTGCCACGTTGAATCCGCGACTTTCCAGTTTTTCGGCGACTTCGGTGGTGTTCTGCTTGGTGCGCACGAAAATCAGAACGCCATCAAAGTCTTCGCCTTCCAGCACACGGGCCAGGGCCTCGATTTTATGTTCCTGCTTGATGAACATATAGCGCTGGTGAATGTTTTCCACGGTGGTGGTCTTGTTTTCGATGCAGGCTTCGTCGTATTCGCCCAGGTACTTGTCGATGATTGCCTTGACCTTCTTGGGCATGGTGGCGCTGAAAAGGGCCCGCTGTGCACCGGAGGGAATTTCGCTCAAGATGGTTTCCACGTCTTCTTCGAAACCCATGTCCAGCATTTCGTCGGCCTCGTCCAACACGATGGCCTTGACTCCGCCAAGAACGATGGTGCCGCGCTTGATGTGGTCGATCAGACGGCCCGGGGTGGCCACGATGATGTTTGCCTGCCGCTTGAGTGCGCGAATCTGGACGGCGATGTCCTGGCCGCCATAAACAGGAACCACATGTATCTTGGGCATGTTTGCTGCGTACTGCTGGATTGCCTCTGCCACTTGTATTGCAAGTTCGCGGGTGGGGGTCAGTACCAGCATGGAGGTCTCGTGACCGTTAAAATTCAAACGGGAAAGCAGGGGCAGGGAGAATGCTGCTGTCTTTCCGGTGCCGGTCTGTGCAGTACCCAGCAGGTTGTTACCTTGGAGAAGAACGGGAATGGCCTTTACCTGGATGGGGGAGGGGGTCACGTAGTTCATCTTTTGGATGGCTTCAAGGACGGGTTCTGCCAAGTCCAGGTCTTCGAAGGTTACCAGGGCCTCGTCGCCCTCCGGGGCTTCTTCAAGGTTTTCTTCTATGTC
>JABUUR010000363.1 GCA_021443065.1 Fibrobacter sp. | reverse complement strand
CTGCCCAACGGCCAGTTCGACGAAGTCAAGGACTTTATCAACAAGTTCCTCTTGGAAAAAGGCGGAATCGAAACGGGAAAGATCGACTATTCCAAAAATTCCGAACAAATTAAGTGGAACAAGTCCGAATGGATCGACTGGACCACTCCAGTCCTAAAGTAATTGCCACTCTCATGATTTCCCTTGAGAAAAAAGAAAGGCACCTCGGGTTTTCCCGTGGTGCTTTTTTTGAGCTTTGCTTTTACACGCTACAGCGCTTCTTGGAACTGGTGGAATTTTTCCAGGAGTTCCGCATAGGTCTTTGTCGATTCCAACTGAGGGAACTGAGCGACGATGGAATCCGGGGCGCAGAAGAAAACACCCTTGTCGGCCTGCTTGAGCATTCCGGTGTCGTTGAAGGAGTCGCCGCTGGCGAACACCTTGAAGTTCAAGTCTTGCAGGGATTTGACCACCTTGGTTTTTTGGTCGTTCAGCCGCAGGTGGTAGCCTTTGATCATGTCGTTTTCTACCACCAAATTGTGACAGAATATGGTTGGCATGCCTAGGTTCTGCATGATGGGGTAGGCAAATTCCTGAAAAGTGTCCGAAAGGATGATCACCTGGGCTTCGTCACGGAGGGTATCCATGAATTCACGTGCACCTTCCAAGAGACCGAGGTTGCGGATCACGTCCTGGATGGTGGAAAGTTTGAGACCTTCACGTTCCATGATCTTGATACGGCCCTTCATCAGTACATCGTAGTCGGGTATGTCGCGAGTGGTGAGTCGGAGGTCGGCGATGCCGGTTTTTTCGGCAACCGCAATCCAGATTTCGGGAGCTAGAACGCCTTCCAGGTCCAGAGTCACAACGCATTGCTTGGTAAACATATCGAAAATCCTTTGTTCTTTATGTAGGTGCCGTATCCCTATTTCCGTTGGGAACGGCCGGCGATAATGTCGCGGAGGTCGCCCAGGGTAATCTTGTACTTGTTGCGACAAAAATCGCAGGTCACTTCCAAGTCCTCCTGTTCCTTTTCAAGGTCTTGCAGGTCGGCCAGGGGCAGGCTCGCCACCGAGGCCAGCATACGTTCGTGGCTGCAGGGGCAGAACGCCTTGGGCGTAAGTTCCTTGACGATATCAATTTCGTAGGGGCCACGGAGTTGGTCTAAAAGTTCGTCCAGGTCGAACCCCTGGGCCTTGTACATGTCTGCAAACTTCGGCAGGTTCAGCACAATGACTTCGATGAGATTGATGTCCTTTTCTTCCAGGTCCGGAAAGGCTTCGATGTAGAAACCTGCGGCGTAATCCAACTTGCCTGGGTCTTTTTCGTTAAAGCGAGCTTCGATGCCCACCGCGGATCGCACTTGTTCAGACTGCAGCAGGTAGGTGGCCAGGTTCTGGCCCATGGAAACGGAGGGCGCCTCGATAATGCTTTCGTGAACCCGCTTGCCGTATTCGTTCAGTTTGACTACCTGAATGCTCTGGGGCACAATCGCCGGCTCGTTACCGCCGAGGGCTTGGAGTTCGGACTGGGGGGCCATGGTGCGGACAAGACCCTGGGGGGTGGTGTCGGACTGGATCAGGGTAAGTTCGCCACCGAAACGGCTGGTAAGGCTGACGGTACCAGGGAACTTGAGACCTGCGCTTAAGAAAATGCTTGCGATGCTGTTTTCGGCCATGAACTTAAGGGCATAGCCTTTCGCCCCATGTTTTTGGCCGATTTCGTTCATGGTCTGGGTCAAGTCTACGACAATCAGCCTGAAGGGCGTTTTTTGCCCTGTGGCACGGATAATTCTGTCCTGAAAATTCATGGCGCAAATTTAGTAAATTACGCTTGCCTTCAACGAAAGTTTGTTGTGAATTTAGCGGGCCACCACCTGCTTTCTAATCTTTTCGGAGGTTTCGCGGTCGGTGACCTGCGC
>JABUUR010000445.1 GCA_021443065.1 Fibrobacter sp. | reverse complement strand
TCGAACTCTTGGAAGGCAAGGAACTGCCGGGCGTGGCATTCCTCTCCGACAAGTAATTCCGAAAGTAAATCCTACTCTCGATTTCAATCAAAAAGCCCCTCGTCAAAAACGAGTGGCTTTTTTTGTCATCCCGGGCTCCGTTCGCTGTCATCCCGGCTGCTTCCGCAGTCATCCCGGGCTTGACCCGGGATCTTCCTGCACATCGTGTTCCTCAATCTTGGATACTTTCGTAAACCAATAGTCTTCGCTATTGATGGAACTCATATTGTTGATGATTGCGTCCAAGTCGATTTCTTCGTTCTTATTTTCGTCAGCCATGGTGAGAATATAGTAATTAGTAGGTAGTAATTAGTAGGTAGTTGGTGGAGAATGGTAGTCGGTATTTTTTTATATTGAATAACGTCAAAAGTAAGGAAAGGAGAATTTTCATGAAAAAGTGGATTTTTGCTTTGGGTGTTCTGTTTTCTGTGTGCGCCTTTGCCCAGGAAATGGATACAACCTACGCTGTTACCGAAAATGGAGAAACTGTGGGCCTGGTCCACAAAAGGGGCATGTTGCCCGTGGTGCCCCAGGGCATGAGGCTCTTGGACGAAAAGACTGTCGAAGAACCTGTTCTTCAAACAGTTCCTGCTCCACAGGCTGTTCGCGTGCACGAAAATTCCATGTGGGCTGCGGAGGTGGACAGTGTGGAATATTATCAGAATCTGATAGACCGTAATGCCCGATCCGGTAGGGTAAAGACGCGAGTTGGTAATTGGCTTATGGTTGCGGGAACGGCCGCCACCGTTTTCGGAGGGATTCTGTTTTTTGACAGCATACTCGACGACAGCCTAGACGGTGATGGAGGAGAATTCCTCTTGGGTTATACCTCGGCATTGGCTGGTGCCGGAACTTTTGTCGCCGGCTTCATCATCAAGCGAGTCGGTGTCTCTAGGACGCGCAGAGCCAAGCTGTACGAACACAAGTTGGAACAATACAAGGAATCTCAAGGCGTTGCCTTGAGCATTGTCCCCCAGGTCAATCCCGTGGACAAATCCCTGGGCGGGGCCGTTGCGCTGAACTTCTAATCGTATCGATTTACCCTTATTTGACGTGGAAAAGTATGGCAGATAAAATTTCTGAAATCGCAAAGAACTTTCATGGGGAACATCGGGGCAATTGCGCCATGTCCGTAGCCTATGGTTACATGCGGGTGATGGGCAAGTCCGAGGCGGAGGCGTTGGAGTCTGCAGAAATGTTCCGTAACTTTGGCGGAGGCCGTGCTCCCGATGGAACCTGCGGTGCGCTGCATGCGGCCCTGTCCCTGTCCCCTCAGAACGCAGCGGAGTTAAAGGAAATCTTCCGGATGGGAGCCAAGGGCTGCACCCGGTGCAGCGAGATTCGCCCCAACGCCATTATACCCTGCAACCGCTGTGTGGAACTCGCTGGCGAAGCGCTGGATTCCTTGAACAAGTAGGCTGAAAGTTTGCAATCGAAGCCGCGGGGTGTTCCTGCGGCTTTTCTATATTTACCACCGCAAAACGAGGTTTCTATGTCTATTATCGTGGTTGACTATAACGCTGGCAACTTGACATCTGTGATGAACGCTCTGGAAAAGATTGGCGTAAGCGCCAAGGCCAGCCGTGATGCCGACGAAATCGCCAAGGCCGGTCGCCTGATTTTCCCGGGCGTGGGTGCCGCGGCCTCTGCCATGGAAACCTTGACCCGCACAGGAATCGGCGATGCCATCAAGGCTGTGGTAAAAGCGGGAAACCCGGTGCTTGGGATTTGCATTGGCTGCCAGATTATTCTTGAAGAAAGCGAGGAAGACGGAGGTGTCAAGACCTTGGGCCTTATTCCCGGAAAGGCAGTCCGCTTCAAGGACGAACCGGGATTGAAGATTCCCCACATGGGCTGGAACCAGGT
>JABUUR010000461.1 GCA_021443065.1 Fibrobacter sp. | reverse complement strand
GAGTCTTGTCGCCCAGGGCGAAATCCAGGGCGGTATCTATCCACTGCCTTTCGCTGGTGATCTTGCGGATGACAATGTCCGTACCTTTTTCTACGTCGTCCCAGTAGTAGTAGGCCCTGAACTTGATGGGGGCTTGCTCCCCGTTCAGCAGTACGGTGGCGTCGATGATTCCATTGTCCGAATCTACGGAGATGGTCTGCACTTCGCCGAATTTTTTTACAAGTTCGTGGTTGCGCACAAATGTTTCTACAGCCTTGTTGCGCAAGTTGTTTAGCAGGGACATAATTGAACCTGGGGTCTTCGTTTTTAGCGGGGCAGGGTGAGAATTTCTACACCGTCCTTGGTCTTTACCACGGTGTGTTCCCATTGGGCGCTGAGACTTCCGTCCCGTGTCACGGCGGTCCATTTGTCGGCGAGAGTCTTGGTGCCGGGCTTGCCCACGTTGAGCATGGGTTCTACGGTAAATACGTTGCCCACTTCGATAAAGTAGGGGTATTCGTTGTTGCGGAAATGGAAAACCAGGGGGTCTTCGTGGAAACCGCGGCCTATGCCGTGGCCGCAGTAGTCCTCCACGACGCTAAAGCCGTGTTCGTCGGCCACGTCCTGGATGGTGTTTCCGATATCGTACCAGCGGGCGCCTTGCTCACCTGCTGCGCGGATGCCTTCTTCCATGGCGAACTTGGCGGTGTCTACCAGTTCCTGTGCGATTTTGCTTGTCTTGCCTACCACGAACATGGCGGAGGTGTCGCCGTGGTAGCCCTGCAGGATGGTGGTGATGTCGATGTTCACGATGTCGCCGTCCTTTAGGACTGTCTTTGCGCTGGGGATGCCGTGGCAAACCACTTCGTTGATGCTGATGCAGGCGTAACGGGGGTAGCCGTGGTAGCCTTTGCATGCGGAAATGCCCTTGTGCTGACGAGTGAAATCTCCGATAAATTCGTCGATTTCCAAGGTGCAGACCCCGGGTTTGCACATTTCTCCCGCGCGGATCAGGGTTTCTGCGGCAAGGGCCCCTGCGTTGCGGATGAGTTCGATTTCTCTTGCGTTTTTGACTTTGATCTTTGCCATGGCTAATTATCGGTTGTCAGTTATCGGTTGTCAGTTATCGGTTGTCAGCTGTGAGGTCGCTCGCTGCGCTAGTTTTGAGGTGTGAACTTTGAGCCTGTTGCTCTAGGCTGCATCGCAGCCGACCTCGTACCTCAAGGAGGCGAAGCCGACCACCTCTATTTCTTCCAGACATAACGGTCCAGCAGGTAGGCCAGCAGCATCTGGTCGTCCTCGCTTCCGTTTGCAAGTTCCTTGGCCAGCGGGATAAAGTGGCTGATGCGTTCCTTGGCCTTTTGACCTCCGAAGCGCTTGCGTTCTTCTTCCAGACGGAGGCGGGTGCGCTCCCCGACTTTTTTTGCAATGGCTTCTTCGGTAAGGGGCTCCTGCTTAATGAAGTTGATGCCGAAATCTGCGGCGGTCTGCTTGATTTCGATTTCCTCTACCGGGGTAATCAGCGAAATGCACACTCCGCTGCGGCCTGCACGGGCGGTGCGTCCGCTCCTGTGTACGTACACTTCGTGGTCGTCGGGATGGTCGTAGACGATCACGTGGGTCACGTGGTCCACGTCGATACCGCGGGCGGCCACGTCGGTGCAAATGAGAATGCGCAGTTTCTTGTCGCGGAAGGCGTTCAAGGTCTTTTCGCGCAGGGCCTGCGAAACATCGCCGGAGAGGGCTCCCACGTTAAAGCCGTAGCCCGAAAGCACCTGCTCCAGGTAGCTCACGTCGCATTTCTTGTTGCAAAAAATCATGCAACTTTCAGGATTTTCGTATTCCAGCACCTTGATGGTGGTGGAATCCTTGTCCATCACGTCGCAGGAGTACCAGCGGTGTTCCAGGTTGTTGGCAATCACCTTGTC
>JABUUR010000352.1 GCA_021443065.1 Fibrobacter sp. | reverse complement strand
TTAAAGAGTTCCGTGGTGCTCTTGCCCTCTGGCATGGTTCTCTTGCGTTCGCAAACCAGCGCGTAGATTTCTTCAAATGTCATAATCGACCTCGTGTAGTTTTTACGGTATAAAATCTAGAAATTATTGTTGGACGGATTGGACTGATTTTTTATTTTGTTCCCGTATGAAACGGATTTTGATTGTAGCCGCGCTTCTTGTTGCCATAGGCCTTGGGTTCGTGATTTTTTTGACTTTTGCCACCTCGGACAAGCAAAACTTGGATGAAATGAAAACGTCCAAGACGGAACTGTCACTTTATGCTGTTGCTGACAGTGCCAACATGCTGCGGGCGACCTCCGTAGGGCTTGGAAAGCGGGAACGGCATCGCATGATCAGCGGTCGCCTCTATGAAAATTTTGTACAACTGCTCAAGACGAACGGTCGCCTTGAGGAACAGGAACATTTTACTGACGATTGCAAGGAAGGACTGGTCCTGGAATTCTATCGGGATACGGTGCTTTTAGATGAATTCCGCATGACAAATCGCATTGGCCGGGATAGTGCGGCCGGCGTATGGAAAACTCGTCACATGGCCAAGGTGAACAAGTTCCTGAAAGATCAGGCGGTACAATTCATGGCGTGCCCCGTTACCGATGGCGGAGATTCTTTTGCAGACAGCCTGTTGCTTGGCTCGGAAAAACGGAGGACCATTCTGACCATGCCCCAGTTCGGTGTGGCCCGCAAGTCGCGTCGTAATGCGGAAAGGGAATCGATGGGTGACAGCTTGGCTGGTGCCGCGTCCGATTTGTCCAAGCCGGACTCCTCCGTGATAAGCGAATCCCAGAACGCCCTTAGGCTTTTGGATGAACTGATTTTCCCTGCGGACACCGCAGTGGGTAAACCTTTGAAGATGTATTTTGAACAAATGAATAAAGGTTCTGTTTCTTTTTACAACGAAGACGGCTCTGAAAAAAAAGAACAGTTTGTCACATTGACAAACAGTCAAATGAAACTTCTGGGAGAACTTTTTGAACAAACTCGTCTGGAAACTTTTGTCATGAATGAATTGGAAGACCGTAAGGTTTATTCTGAAATTACTTTATATGAAAACAATCGAGAGTCTGTCTGCCTCTGGAAACTTTCCGAGAAATCCAACTATCTGGTAAAAATTCATAAGGATGGTCGCTCCCACCATTTCGAAGGTTATTGGGTTCCCAAGGATCCTGCGGCACTCCAGGGCTTTTTTGACGGTTTAAAATAAGGTGCACCATAGATTTCGGAGAATTAGTTTTTTATTTTTAAGCGGAATTAAAAGGAAAAACAAGATGAATAAAAAACTTAAGTTTTTTGCCGCGTCGACTGCGTTTGCCGCCTCCTTTGCAACGATGGTTGCTTGCGCCCACCAGAACTTGATGGGCAAGGATCCTGAAACCTTCAGCAACAACAAGACGGGTATCATCGGTGTTTTTCGACAGGCGGCATTCTATTGCGAAGACAATGTGGCGCACCGCATTAAACTGGGCGATTCCTCCATCGTTGTAAAACCGGGCTTTAGCAAGGAACAGGACAACTTGTTCGTGAATCCCATGAAGCCTGGAATCGCAATGCTTTATTCCTACGAATATACGTGTGGCGGCGAAGAAAATAAACTGGTCCTGGATACCGCGGATTCCGGCAAGAAATCCTTTCCTGTGGCGGTAAAAATTCCGGACCAGGGATTTTGCAAAATTGTGATTTCCTTCTTGGAAAACGAAAATCTTTTTTCACACAACGAAGATCTTTTGAAAGACCACTTTGATAAAAATGACGTAGCTGTCAATGTGTCGTCCATTCCCTACTGTGACGTAATCGATTCCAAGGGCAAGACGATTTCCTTTGTGAACAAGGACTCCTTGAATACAGTCAAGTTTGACGAGGCCCGAAAGGCTGCCGCAAACCTTACCAGCGATGACAT
>JABUUR010000327.1 GCA_021443065.1 Fibrobacter sp. | reverse complement strand
AAAAAGACGTTCTTTCGAACGCCTTTTTAAACTTGTGAAGAAATACAGAATTATTCTTCGTCTTCGTCATCTTCGACAGCGCGTTTTTTCTTCTTCTTTTTCTTCTTGGGCATGTCTTCGTCGTCGGAAGAACGCTTTTTCTTCTTGCCTTCCACCTTTACGTCGGCAGCCTTTTCACCGCGCTTGGTAAAGCCGTACTGACGGGGGTCGAAGCCGGCGGGGAAGCGGGTCTTGTTATCGTAAATCACCTTCTTGGCGGTGAACTTTTCGATCTTTGCGCCTTCCAGGTTGGCACCGGAGAAATCCACGTCGTTCATCTTGGTGTCGGCGTCAATCTTGATGCCCTGCATGTTGGCGTTGGTGAAGTTTACGAATTCCAGTTTTGCACCGGCAAAACTTACGCCGCCCAACTGAGCCAGGATAAAGTCGGAACGCTGGATGTTGGAGTTTGCAAAGTTGGCCTTGGTCAGGTCGGCCTTGTCGAAGATGTTCTTGAACACGAATGCACCGTCGAACACTGCCTTCAGCATTTCGGCTTCCTTAAAGGAATTCTTTTCCACAGTTGCGTCAAAGAAGGAGGTCTTGCTGAGTTTAGCTTTTTCGAGAGAACTCTTGGCGAGGGTGCCCTTGTCGAAAACAACTCCGGTCAAGTCCTGGCCGTCGAACTTCATGTTCTTGACGGATGCCTGGGCGAACTTTGCCTTCTGGAGTTGGGTCTTGGAAAGGTCCACGTCGTTGAACTCGGTCAAGGAAAGGTCTGCTTCCTGGAAGTTGACGTTCTTGAACTCAGCGCCCTTCATGATGACCTGGGAAAGACCGGCCTTGGAGAAGTTGACGTCGATGAGGTCGGTGCCCTTGAAGTTTGCTGCAATCAGGTTACATGCGGTAAAGTCGGTCTTTACCAAGGTAGCCTTGCGAAGGTCGGAGTTTGCCATCAATGCACGGGAGAAGTTTGCATTGGTGAGGTTTGCCTTGTAGAAGTTCGCCCCGGTAAGGTCCACGTCCATCACGGAGGCCTGGGTGAGGTCGGACTTTTCGAAACTGGTGTTCTCGTCGACCTTCATGGCGTCCAGACGGGCGTTCATGAGGTTGGTCTTGGGGAACTGGCTGCCAAGGAGGGTTGCACGGTAGAGGTTTGCCCCTTCCATGTCGGCACCTTCGAAGGAGGAGTTACGGATGTCTGCACCGCTAATGGTAACCTTCTTGAGGGAGGCTCCTTCGAAGTTTGCTTCGCTGATCACGGCGTTCTGGAAAGAAACCTCGTCGAGGGTCGCCTTGGAAAAGTTTGGCTTTTCGCCAGTGGCGCGGCGGAAATCGGTGGTGTTCTTGACAGCCTTGGCCTTGGAAAAATTGTAACCATCGATTTTCTTGTTACTGAAAGAAACGTTCAGGTCCTTACCCTGCCAGTTGTCCTGGGCAAATACGTTCATTGCCAAGGCGCTAACCAGGCAGAGACCGAATTTGGATACTCTCTTCATATTCATATTGACACATTCCCTTATAAGGATGATAAATCGTATAGCCCTAAAATAACTAAAAAAAAGTGAAAAACCACACATCAATAAAAAAAACTCTATAAATAAAAGCTAATTTATACGCCGAAATGAGTTTTTTTGCATCAAACCAGTATGATGTAGTGGTTTGCGGGGCTGGTCCTGCCGGTCTCATGGCCGCTTGTACCCTCGGAAGGTTGTCTTCCGGCGGTAGACGTATCTTGCTTTTAGATAAAAAGGAACCCTGGAAGGAACCTGTTTTTTGTGCGGAGGCAGTGTCCGCCGGCAGGCTTTCTGCATTGTGGCCCATCGACAGATCCTGGGTCCGTCAAGATCTTTCGGGTATCTACTTTACTTCTCCAAGCCGTCACCGCGCCGAATTCTACAGCAAGAACTGCGGCCTATTGCTGGAGCGGTCCAAGTTCCATAAGTCCATTGCCGACGGATGT
>JABUUR010000302.1 GCA_021443065.1 Fibrobacter sp. | reverse complement strand
GTAGGGCATTTTGTCCGTCGCCATGAGAATCTGCAAGCCTGGCTTCTGTCCCGCACTCCCATGGAAATGTGGAGGGACTTGGGCGAAATTTATTTCATGGGCAAGGGAAATCCTCGCCCCAAGGCCTGTGCAGCGATTTTCCGCCTTACAAGTACAGCCCCCGTGGGCCTTGGGCTTTGCCCCGGCCAAAGTGCCGACGGTACCCCCGTAAGGTTTCCGCCGTTGCCACTGACCATGGGAGGCCGCCGATTCCTTTCCATCCTGGGCCCAGGCAAGGGCGATAAATTCTCGGAATTGGAGGCTTCCGTCAAACAGAAAATGGCCAACGAATTTTTTACGGCACTTGCCCCCGCAAACCCCTACGTTGCCGCCCATGGGGTCCAGTTCTTTCTAGAAGAAGGCAAGGACGGTTTCATCTGCCGTACCGTTACAAACAACTGCAAGACCTGTCCGCTGTACGAATATTGCGATTACGCCTGTCGTCAAGCCCCCTGATGCCCTCAAGAAATGCTAAATTCCAACTCGTATGATCAAATTCGGTAAATCCCTTCGCGCAGGAGCCCTGCTTTTTTCTGCCGCTTTTTTTGCAGCCCTTTGTGCAGCAGTTGCGGGCTGCAAGGACGAAGAAGTCGTTCCCGTGAACTATGGGGAGATTTACTACAAGTCCATCCGTCCTTCCGCTCCCATGGTCAAGGAATTTAATCAAGCCGACAGCAGTCTTACCAAGACCATCAGCCTGCGTTACAAGGTTACGGAGGGCGATACCCTGGATGTGACCATCCTGGAATTTCGCAGCGATGTCTATGCCCTGGACTACTACATGAATAGCGGCAAGTTCCAAGGTAGCACTCCTATCTTGAGGGGGGACTTTTTGGAACAGAGTTTCCGTGCGGACGAACGGATTTTCATTTTCAGGCACGACAGTTTCCGCCGTTACGAGCGTGTTGACCTGGAAAACTACGTGCGCAGTTTTCCGGGCTATCGCGGTGGTTTTCCACAGGCTTTCCTCAGCCTGCCCTTCGAACATCGGGAGCAGGGGCGCACTTCCATCCAGACCAAACTTTTCTTAGGGTTGGAGTCCAAGTTCCCGGTGCTGATCCAAAGTTACCGCGATGGCGGGCTCCGTTGGAATGTTGCCCGCAGTTGGGATCAGGTCTCGACGGAAAGTTACGAGGAATGGGCGAAAAAACTTCACAAGGTTAAACCTCAGGGAATTGCCGAGGACAACGAATGCGTCTATTTTACGGTAGATGGCTATTCCGGGTCCGAGATGGTTTCCCGCGGCATAGCCCAGCAGTTGGCGGGAGGCCGTGTGGTTGTGGTTTGGGGTTACCTGGACTGGTTCGACCTGGAACGAAAGTTCTTCAACGCGGCGGACCGTGTTTTTGAAGCCCGATTTTAGAAAACTTTGAAAAAAATAAAATTTATTACCTATATTAATGACATGGCTATAGAAAAACTTGCAGAAACCCTCTTAGAAAAACTTCGTTTTATCACCCAGGCGGAAACCGTAATCGGACAGCCCATCCAGGCCGGTGAATCCACTGTCGTTCCCGTAAGCCGTGTATCCGTGGGCTTTGGCTTTGGTGGACACTCCAGCAAGGGCGATACCTCCGCTTCTGGCGGCGGCGCCTCCGTAGAACCGGTGGCGTTCCTCGTCATCAAGGGTGACGATGTCCGCATTATGCCTATCACCAAGGACAGTTCCCTGATAAGCAAGGTCATGGACATTGTTCCCGACGTGGTGAACAAGTTTAGCGGCAAGAAGGCGGATACGTAGTTATAGAAAAAAGACAGGCGCGTAGTTTTACCGTAGGCTGCGACGCTTTTGCAAAAAAAAGAACCCGGATCAAAGTCCGGGCCCTTTTTGTAAACGGGTGATCGGTGATTAACCGAGAATCTTCTTTTCGTAGTCGGCCATGCAATCCACCAGGGCCTGCACGCCT
>JABUUR010000341.1 GCA_021443065.1 Fibrobacter sp. | reverse complement strand
CGACAGCTTCTACTTCTTGAAGGACGTAATCACCGACGAAAGCTTCGTGTGGCGCGGCAACAAGAACTTTGTGCGCCTGGACCCGAACAAGGCCCCCGGACATTTGTTCATATTGAAGCGGATCTAGTGGCCTGTGCCCGGTAAACGACGGCCGGTGGTTGGTTTCAAGTGAAAAAAGGACCATTTGAGGCTGGGCTTGGTTTTTAGTCCTTTGCTCTTTTGGGTTGCAAAGGACTAAACCGGCGAAAATTTCGATTTAGTCCTTTTTTTGCGTCTTTCTTATCCCTTCGCCCCGTTTCTCGTTACTTTTTTTCTTGATTTGTCACTGAGGTGTAGGACTAGACCACAAAGATTTGTATTTTAGTCCTTTAGCAGCCTCGGCGGCAGAGGACTAAATCGACGAAAATTGGATTTTAGTCCTTTGGCGGCCTTGGAGACGAAGGACTAAATTACCTTAAACCTTGTTTTAGTCCTCTATTACAGAAGATGTAGCATTTTCCTATTTTTTTAACATGGCTCGCGAACTTGTTATACACGGCATTTACCGACATTTCAAGAATCTCTACTACCGTGTGGAGACCGTGGCAAAGCATTCTGAAACTGAGGAAGACTACGTAGTCTATCGCAAGATGTACGGTGACAGGGGTTGCTGGGTCCGCGAAAAACAAATGTTCCTGAGCGAGGTGGACCGCGAAAAATATCCCGACGCGCCCCAGCAGTACCGCTTTGAATATCTGAAACTGCAATCCGATAGAATTTATCTGAGGCCTTGGGACGACTCCGATGCAAGCCGCCTCCTTGAACTTTCCGACCACACGGAAACTGCAAATTTCGCCGGCATAAAACTACCCGAATCCGAAGAAGAATGCCTGAACCTTATCCAAACGACTTTTAAAAACGAGAAAACCTGGGCCATTGCTCTCAAGGAAAACGGCGACGTCATCGGTGCCGTCGGCTTGCTACAATCCCGCGGCGCTTCGTCCATGAACGCTGAACCGCAAATATCTTGTTGGGTAGGAAAAATGTTCCGAAATCAAGGCTTTCGCACCGAAGCCATGAAATTAGTTTTATATTAAGGTTGTTCATCATCCCGCGGTTCATTATGATCGATATTTATTCCCTTGCGAAAAATCCCCTGGTTTTCCAGAAACCGCGCACCATCACCTCCGCCTACATCGATGTGTCGGGCAAGATGGGTATTGCACAGACTGTGCTCATGGTGCAGGATAATTTTACCGAGAATTTTGGACAAATTAAACAGGACAATTTCTTGGTGAAATCAAAGGGCGGTTTTTGGGTGATAACCAAGGCCAAGTTCAAGTTTTTGAGCCGTCCCTTTTGGCGCTCCAAGGTGGTGACAACATCTTTCCCGGCAAATACGTCCTTGATCCGTACGGTAGAAAATACGGCGGTGACGACTGTAGAGGGCGAACCCATTGTCCTTGCCATACAGGAGGCCTGCTGCCTTAGCTTTGATCGTCATCGTCCCATGAAACTGTCTGCGGTGGATTTTCCGATGGAAGGTTCGCCGGAGCCTTTGATGAATGACGAATTCGACAAGTTCAACGAAATCGCCCTGCAGTATAAGGAAGTGTACCAACAAAAGATTCTGCCCCAGCATATCGACATGTCCCACCACATGAATAACATCGAGTATGTCAAGTTGGCCTTGAACGTGTTTAGTACCGAAGACCTTGAACTTTGCACGCCCTCGGAACTGGAAGTCCATTTTTTGGGGGAATCCCTGGAAGGCCAGACCCTGCGTATTTTCCGTGCGGAACATAACGGTGCCACCTACATGAAAATTCTCGAAGGGGAACGTGCCGTATTCGAAATGAAAATGCGAATGATGTAGCTGGTTGTCAGTTGTCGGTTATCAGTTGTCGGTAATTTGGAAAGCAGCTTGTCACCCTGGAGTGCCGAAGGCTCGATAGGGTCCAGGACTAAGGAC
>JABUUR010000036.1 GCA_021443065.1 Fibrobacter sp. | reverse complement strand
TAGTTGAGGCTAGAAATACCGCTGCTTCCAAAGCTTGCCCCAAAGCTTCTGATGATAAACTCCAGGCCGAACATGGAGCCCACGCCCAGGGACATGGGCAACATCATCTTGAAGTAGCGGACGATGTCGGGGTGTGTGGGCTGCAATATAAGTTCGTACTTGACACCGCCCCGCCTGGCGCCTATAATCTGCAGGGCGAAGAACCCGACGAAGGCTCCCACGGGTACGCCCCAGGCAAATCCTTCCAGCCCGTAGCTTACGCCGGAATGGCGGCCAAGAAGTATGCCCGCGTAGCCGCCCCCCACGATGGCCACGTTATAGATCAGGCCCGTGAGGGAGGGGATAAGGAACTGCTTGCGGGTGTGCTGCACCGCCACCAGGATGCTGCCTACGAAAATGAAGACCTGCCCCGGCAAGATGATGCGACCGTAGTAGGAGGCACGCTCGATAAGGGCTGCGTGCTCCGCAATCTCCGTGGACCCGCTGGCGGTGAGCAGCTGCAAAAGCTCCGGCATGAAAATAAAGGCGGGCACCACCAGCACAAGCAACACCGCGCCGAAAGTGTTCAGCACGTTGCTGAAGAACTTCCAGCTTTTTTCGTTGTCGCCTGCCACCTGGTAGCCTGTGAAAATGGGGATGAAGATGATGCTCAGGAAGCCGGTGCTCACCACGTGGTTCAGTATGTCTGGAATCATGAAGGCGAGGTCCAGGGCGTTTTTCTCCAGGGAGACCCCTGCGGAGTGGGCCAGGAGCATTTCACGGAAAATTCCCAGCACGCGGCTGAGGAGCAGGCTTACGGCGACAATAATGGTGGCTTTATTCATAGTTTATGGGCGAAACAAAACAAAAAAAATCAAAGTTATGTTTTTCCAGTGTAAAATTAGAAAGTTGAATCTAAAAGGAGCAGGCAAAAATCCAAACTTGTTTATATATTTAATACCATGAAAAAGATTTTTGCAATTCTCTCAATCGCTATTGCCGGTGCAGCCTTTGCACAGGACGACGTTCTCCCACAAGAAAACGCAGCAGGTGTTCCTGAAATTTCCGAACCTGTAGCCGCGACACCTGCCCCCGTGGCTCCTGCCGAACCTGCCGCTGTCGTTCCTGCGACCCCTGCGCCTGTAACTGCAGCCCCCGCCCCCGTTGCCGAAAGTTCCAGTTCTTTCGTCGAAGAGGCCTCCTATGCAGCCTCTTCCAGTTCCGTAGACATCATCGGTGAAAACGACTACAACAACATGTTCGGTGCCGAGGGTTCCTTGAACGGCACAAGGGATGTTGAACCGCCTCCTGCGAGGTCCTCCTTCGATGACGACTCCATTCCCGAACTGAAGCGTTGCAAGTACACCTTCAGCAGTTGGGGTATCGGCATGTCGATCTGGCACAACTGGCGTGACGGAAATCATGACCGCGATTGGGACCTGGCCCTCCTGTTGCACCACGCCCGCATTTGGGAAATGACCTCCCACGGATCCATCACCTTCATTGTGAATGCCAACTTCGGCTATGACGAAGCCTTCGAAACCCAGGGCATTGGCGTTCTCGGCGGTCGTTATTTCTTCTTGAACGACATCTACTCTCCCTATGTGGGCGCAGGTCTCGGCCTTGGACTTCAGTACGACGGTCACTCGTCCAGTTCCCACAACTTTGTGGACAAGGCCGCATTCGGCTTTGCAGGCAACTTCGAGGCGGGTATTGTGGTTTTCCGCACGACCACCACCCAGCTTGACCTTGGCATTAGCTACAACGTTATGCTGAACGTATTCGCCCCGAGCCACATCTACGGATCCTTCAACGTGTTCCTGGCTATCAACTACTAGTTGTGTTTTGAATTGCTTTCAGATTTTCTAACTTTAAAGTAGCGATTACAACATAAAGGGCGGGTCCTTCGGGCTCGCCCCCCTTTTTTATTAGGCCTTAAGGTTTTCAACTTCTTAAGGAAATTGATATGGGAGGGGCTTGGAACCCCAACGAAA
>JABUUR010000167.1 GCA_021443065.1 Fibrobacter sp. | reverse complement strand
ATGGCGCCGCGGCCCTTCACTTCGACGGTGCTGAAATCCACCTCGAAATTGAGCTTGGTACGGGGGCGGGGCTTCAGGGTGACTTCCACCACTTCCGCTTCGCCGTTCAGGTTGCTGGACAGGTACAGGATCTTGCTGCCCGGCTTGCCCTTGCCCATAAAGTAGTCCTTGTCGCGGGTGACGCCGCCCACGTTGAAGCGCTTGATGTAGGCGGTGCCTTCCTTGCCATCCTGGTGGATGACGTTGTAGATGTGGCGGTCGTCATCCTTCTTGAACTTTTCAACCAGGATGATGTCCTTACCCACGAAGTCCTTGTCGCTGACTTTCACCACCTTGAAACTGCCGTCGGCCTTGAACACGATGAGGTCGTCATATTCGGACACGTCGAAGAGGTATTCCTCCTTTTTCATGCCGGTGCCTACGAAGCCTTCCTTGCGGTTCACGTAAAGTTTCTGGTTGGCCAGCGCCACATGGACTGCGTTCACGGTGCCGAATTCACCGATTTCCGTTTTGCGGTCCCGACCTTCGCCATATTTCTTGAGAATGTTCTTGAAATAGTTGACGGCATAGTCGGTAAGGTGTTCCTTGTTGTAGTTGACTTCTTCGATCTTGGCGTCCAGTTCCTTCAGGAGTTCGTCGGCCTTTTTGCGGTCGAAACGGCTGATGCGGCGGACTGGGATTTCGGCCAATTTCAAAATTTCGTCGCGGGTCACTTCGCGGCGCAGTTTGCGGACGTAAGGCTTTAAGCCTTCATCGATGAGCTGCACCATTTCTTCGTGGGTCTTGGCCTGCTCGATGACCTGGTAGACCTTGTTTTCGATGAAAATCTTTTCCAGACTGGTCATGTGCCACTGGTCCTGCAGGTGCTTCAGCTGGTTGTCCAGTTCCCAGTCCAGCAGGTGCACCGTGTGGTCTGTGGAAAGCTTCAAAAGTTCCGTGGTGCTGCTGAACTTGGGCTTCTTGTTGATGATGACGCAGGAATTTGCCGCCAGGGTCGTCTGGCAGTCGGTAAAGGCGTACAAGGCGTTGATTGCCACCTGGGGGTCGGTGCCCGGCTGCAGGTGGATGAGGATTTCCACATTCTCGGTGGTGTGGTCTACAATCTGCTTTACCTTGATCTTACCCTTTTCGTTGGCCTTCACGATGGATTCGATCAGGCTGTCGGTGGTTGTACCGAAGGGGATTTCCTTGATGACCAGGGTCTTGTTGTCCAGCTTTTCGATGCGGGCGCGGACCTTGAGGCGACCGCCCCGCTGTCCGTCATTATACTCGCTTGCATCGATGATGCCGCCGGTAAAGAAATCCGGGAAAAGCTGGAACTTGCGACCGCGGAGATAATCGATGCTGGCCTGGCAAAGCTCCTTGAAATTGTGGGGGAGGATGGTGGTGGAAAGGCCAACCGCAATGCCGTCTACGCCTTGAGCCAGCACGATGGGGAACTTTGCCGGGAGGGATACCGGTTCCTTGGAACGTCCGTCGTAGTTGGGAATCCATTCCGTGGTTTCGGGGTTGAACATCACGTCGATGGCGAAGTCCGAAAGCTTGCCTTCGATGTAACGGGGGGCTGCGGCCTCGTCGCCCGTCAGGGGGTTGCCCCAGTTGCCCTGGGGTTCGATGAGCAGGTTCTTTTGCCCCATGTTCACGAGAGCCGAGTAGATGGAGGCGTCGCCGTGGGGGTGGTAGTGCATGGTGTCGCCCACGATACCTGCAACCTTGTGGAAACTGCCGTCGTGCATTTCAAAAAGCGTGTGCAAAATGCGGCGCTGCACCGGCTTGAGGCCGTCTTCGAAGTAGGGGACGGCGCGGTCCAGGATGGTGTAGCTGGCGTAATCCAAAAACCACCCGTTGTAGAGCTTTTCCAGATGGTTTACGTTCGAAAGTCCTAAATTGTTCTGTTCATCCATGAGTTAGTTACCAGTTATCGGTTATCAGTTTCCAGTTGTCGGTTTCCAGTTGTCGGTGGTTGCTTGTCATCCGGGTCCCTGCGCCGG
>JABUUR010000346.1 GCA_021443065.1 Fibrobacter sp. | reverse complement strand
ACCCGCTCCACGAAGTCTTCCGCCGAAAAGAAGACTATCGATGGTGTTGAATATAGCGTAATTTCCTTGGAAATTACTGCTGATACCCATCCGTTCTGGACGGGCAAGCAGCATCGCGTGGATACTGCCGGTCGTATCGATCGCTTCAACAAGCGTTTCGCCGGCAACATCACTGGTGCAAAGCGCAAGACTCGCAAGGCCGAACGCCCTGCTTCTGACGCTGAATAATCTATCTTTAAGGCCTCCCCCTAGGGAGGCTTTTGTCTTTTCGAGAGGATGTATATGAAAAAGCAACTTACTTTGTGCGCTGCAGCCCTCATTGCCATGGCTGTGACTGGCTGCGACAAGACCGGCACCATCGAAGGTGTGGTCCTTGACCCGTTTACTGGCAAGGCTATTGAAATGCCTACCGTCTGGATGGATTCCACCATTTATGGTACCCAGAATCCCAAGTACCCGTACAAGGGCGAACTCCAGCAGGGCAAGTTCAAGTTCGAAGACGTTCCTGTTGGCGAATACCTGATCAAGGCCCGTCGTTCCAAGTTCATTTTGGGCCAGCAGAAGATTGCCACCACCAACGAAAACCCCAATTTGAGCGTTACCTTGTACGAATATAGCGACCAGATTAAGCCGGGGCTCTATAAGAGCGGTACCACCGAAGGTCCCGAAAAGATTGACAACCAGTGGGTTGTCTATTCTACCAGCTGTAACGAGTCTGTCGCTGGCTATCGTTTGACCATGCCCCTCAACAACGATGCTGGTAAGGTGCCTGGCAAGAAGGCCGACAAGAAAAAGAAGAAGGCCGACAAGGCTGTCAAGGTTTCTAACTTGCCTGCTCCGTTGGCCATGGCTTCCGACATCGACGTGTTCTTCGTCAACGCAAGTTCCGTTACCACTCCGCTGGTCGCAACCGTCTATGCTGCAGCAGAAGGCAAGGTGGCCGACCATTCCGACTGCAAGGGCTTCGGTGCCGACGAAAAGACCGGTCTCTTTGTAGACAAGTCCAAGAGTGCTACTCTTAGCGTTGAATACAAGGCAGAAAACTTGTTCGAAATCAAGGGCTCCATGCCTGCCGGCAAGCAGATTCTCCAGCTGTCTCAGGATGGCAAGACTCTGCAGACCTACTACTTCGACGTCAAGTAAGTCGAGTCAATGCAATAAAAAAATCTCGGTAACGTTGTTGTTATCGGGATTTTTTTTGTGCTATAAGAACATTTACCTCAGCCCGCATTGTCATCCCGGGCTTGACCCGGGATCTCCCCACGCTGTCATCCCGGGCTTGACCCGGGATCTCCCCACGCTGTCATCCCGGGCTCGACCCGGGACCTCACCCCGCATTGTCATCCCGGGCTTGCCCCGGGATCTCCCCGCATTGTCATCCCGGCCTGAGCCTGCCCCGGACTTGATCCGGGGAGCCGGGATCTCCCTGCAGATAAGAGTGAATGAAATCTCTGACACAAGGCGTTACGGTTATTCCGCAATGCCTTACAAGTCTCTGTAATGAACCAACTGCCTGCCGCACCCCAGGGCGGTGCGGATCATGTGCTTGATTTTTGCGCGGTGGTGCGGAAAATCCGTCGGGTGCAATGCAATCCTTGGTGTGCCGAAAGGCGCCTTCAAGAAAAGTTCGCCCATTGCGAACATGGGCTTGAAGGCGAAATCGGGAATGCCAGCAAAGCTTGCGACGGGGGAGACGTATCGCTTGCCTTTCCTTGTGGTCATGGAAAAGCGGTCCTCATAAAGCATGCCTTTGCCGCCCGCTTGCTTTTTCAGAAATTTATTGCTCCACCAGGTAGGCGGAATGAATGCAGTGGGTCTTGGACCTTCTTCGGTTTCGGAAATGTTGAGAAGGTTGGCCCAGGCGGTTAACCCCTGATTAAGCATTCTTTCTGATTCAAACTGGCTAAGGCCTGCGAATTCGGCTTCGCGGTTTGTAATCTTCATTGCGGCAAGCCCCAAGTAACTTCGGCCCTGGCTGAAATCGGCCTTGTGC
>JABUUR010000089.1 GCA_021443065.1 Fibrobacter sp. | reverse complement strand
CAGGCTTTTAAGCTTTTAGTTAGGTCGTCCGCAAGGGCGGCCTAATTTTTATGGTCGATTTTTGCTAAATTAACAGGGATGATTTTGCGCTACCTCAAGTTTTTAATGATTGCCCTTGTGCCGGGCCTTTTTACCTCATGTTCCGACGACAACGACGAGGCGGAATTCCTCTTTAATCGCGAGGTGACGGAACTTTCCGTAGTTCGCGCCTGCGCCACTGAAGAAGACAGCGGAGCCTACTGCTTCCAGGTCCGTTTCCATTATCCCATCGAGACTGAAAAACTTTCCAATATCTACGTGTGGGTGGACTCCATGGTGGTGGGGGATACCGCCAAGGCCGTAAATAGCGACAAACTTAAAAAGGCCGATGCAGTCATTGAGTACCAGAAGGGTTCATCCGCCCTTTACGACACGGTGGACGTGACCCCCTACATTCAGGAATATGTCAATGAGCGCGACAGCCTGCTGGTTGCCATCTACTGCGACTATTCCGACGATTCCCGACCAGGTACGGTGCAAAGAATCTACCTCCATTTCGGCGACGACATGCCACCCTCCCTTGTGTCCCTGAAAGATTCAATGTGGACCACGGGGGCGAAGTTCCAGTGGAACCGCCCCGCAGACCAGACAGACTTTTATGACAACGCCAATATGTCCGGCCCCATCATCGGTTACAACATCGTGATTTACGCCCTCAACGAAGAAGAGGACATCCGGAATCTTAAACTCAAGGTGAGCAATTCCGAAAAGACGGATTCCACGGAATCAGGGATCTTCGAACGCCACAAGCGCATTCATCATAACAACGATTCCGTCTGGGTGCAAGACGTGGAGCATGGCTCCAGTTCCAAGAACTACCTGCGTTTTGTGGTGTATGACGGCAAGGGCTACGATACTGAAGATTTCGATGCGAATTCGTTCTCCCTTGTGGTGGAAGGGCTTAGGGCCCAGTCCCGTTATACCATCGGAATTTCTTCGTGGGATAGCGTGGGGAACTCTTCCGGCAACGAACGTACGAATTCCGTTGTGAACAACCAGTTGTTCATTACCACCGATTCCATCGCGCCCCTGATGCCTACGGCTGTATTCACCCTGAAGGACTCCTTGAACCCTGGACTGGCCCGCCTGGACAGCAACAACCGCCTGCGCATTTTCTGGAGCCGCAGCGTAGACCCCCTGATCAAGAATCACGGCATCGTGGTTGATTCCGTCTTGCACATTCCGGACTCCTGCCTGTATCGCCCCTCCTTGATGGACGAGGATTGCATCAACGAGAACATCTACGGATACTACATCGACTACTACGACAAGGCCAACAAGGACTGGGTAAGTTACACCTACGCCGGCGGAAAAATTGACCGTTTTAAAAGGCATTATTCACTCAAGGGCGATACCATGGCGGTGGACCCCGAAGGCAGTTTCGTAACCGATACCATCCGCTGGGTCGCTCCCGGCGACACTATTGTTCTGCGAATTCGTTCAAAGGATACCACGGGCTATTATTCGAAGGCTCTCATCGATACCATTTTCGTGGCTCCCAGCATGTTGGCCCAGAAGGTAAAGTGCCCGGAGGGGTTCGTCCCCGTATCTGCTGGTGATTCCAGCGTATTCTGCATGGAGCGCTACGAACATCGGGACGGATCTGGCAAGTTCATTTCTAACGTGCTCTATTCCGAGGCTGTTGATGCCTGCGAATCCATGTCGCTCAGCGGGTTTACCGTTGGACTTTGCGGTGAGGCGGATTGGGAAAAGGTCTGCCTTTCAGGCGGAACCCTTTCTTATGGAGTCATTGAAGAAACGGATTCCACCACATCGGATTACCTGTTCTCCAACTGCAATGTGGCCACCAACGATTCTGTGCCGGCTTTCGACATGGGCAAGCGTAATTCCCGCTGCCTGAACCCAGCGGGAGTCCATGATTTACCCGGCCAGTTACAGGAATGGGTGACAGGACGCTCCAAGGATACCGCTGCTGTAGTCAAGGGCGGAAGTTACAAGAA
>JABUUR010000446.1 GCA_021443065.1 Fibrobacter sp. | reverse complement strand
TCGGTGACCGTGGACATCCACGGCAAGGCTTACGCCAAGGCCGTGGGCGAAATCCCGACCGCACTCCAGCTGCTGGTGGACAAGTACCAAAAATCTTCCGTCAAGCCGACCGCAATCATGGCTGAATTAACCAAGGCTATCAAGGAGTAACCGATGGCAGATACCACACTCAAGAAGGCCAACCAAGGCTACAACTACAAGTACACAGACCTCGCCCAGATCAACGGATGGTGCCAGGACAACGGCATCACCTACTCCCAGGTCGTGAAGCTCATCGACGGGCAGCAGTTCATCGAGACCACCTACTACAAGGACGGCAAGGAGCACGGCCCCTTCCTCGGTGCGCAGGTCATCAAGGCCGCACCCGGCGGCAAGGTGAACGAAGCCCAGATCTACGGCTCCGGCCTCACATACGCTCGCCGCTATTCCCTTCTTATGTGCCTAGGTCTTGCGACCGATGACGACGACGCGGAATGCTACTGCCCACGCAGCCAGCAGACCGCACCGGCACCGGCACGGCAGCCCACGTTCGCGGACGAGCTGAAGGCAATGAAGGAACAGGACGACAAGGCATACGAGGCCGTCCGCAAGATCATCACCGACAACGGATGGCGGTGCATGGGCGACATCCCGGCAGACCGACAGCCCGAAATCCGCAAGGCATACGCCGACGCGAGAACCCAACAACAACAACAAGGATAATCCTATGACCAAAGAAGAATCCACATCCCTTACAGTCGCCGACGCGCAGATGTATTTCCCCGCAAGTTCCGGGTTCGTGTCCAAGTGCATCGAACTCCAGGGCGACGAGTCCGCCCTCGTGGCCTACCGCGACCAGAACGGCGCTGCCATCAAGGACATCAAGGAATTCATCGCCCGAAGCAAGTTCGCGGCATCGCAGGCCGAAGCCTTCCTCAAGACCCTCTGCACGCCCAGCCCGGACACTCTCCCGGACGGTGTCAAGTGGAACAAGCAGTCCTACACCACCACGTTCAGCGACCCGATGGCAGCCGTCAAGAAGCTTGTCGAGATCGAGGGCACGCCCATCGAGAACTTCGCCGCCTACGTTACCCCCAAGCAGGCGGCGGAGGCAGCAGGCATCACAGAAGCTCGGCTCCGTGCCGACGTGGGCGAGTACATCGTGGACACCCCCAAGGCCCGTGTTCTCAACATCAAGTAATTATTTTGTCTCCAAACACCCGGCCACGGGGTCAATCAGTGGCGATTTTTTTTCAACGAGGTAAAAAAAATGGTAACAATCCAACTAACAGACCTCCGGGTCGCCTCCGTCAACGTGCGTACGAGCAACGCCGGCAAGGAATACGCATCGGTCAACGCGTCCTTCTGGACGGGCAAGGACCAGAACGGCAACAACCAGTACCAGAACGTGGCGGTGCTCGTGTTCGGCTTCGACGTGGGCAAGGTCAAGGAACTGACCAAGGGGCAGCTGGTCAACGTGACCGGTACCGTCACCGGCACGCACACTTACAACGCCAACGACGGTCGCCTTGTTGTCGTTCTCGATGTCAAGGCAGACCGCGTGGAGAAGCCGTTCGGAAGCAACACGCAGGGGCAGCAGGCGACGCAGCAGAAGCAACAGTCGCCGGTGCAGAACCCCTACGGCAGGACTGCGCAGGAGCAGCAGGACTTCGACAACGACCTGCCGTTCTAGCAAGATACTGGAGAACACGGCTGCCAGCAAGTGCCGTGGAAACAAAAAAGCGCCAATGATAATCCCGTGGCCCAACAAGCCGCGCCGGTATAGCTGCAAGTGCGCCCGGTAGGTTAACAGTTCTTGACAGAACTCCAATAGTAACAGCCCCCAATGACACGGGGGCATCCAGGCCGGAATGGTGACGTGCTGCACTGGTACACACACACACTATAGTCCATTATGCCACGTGGCGGTTCGATTCCGCCCCGGCCTATAACCAACCAACAAAAAAAAAGGAAAAAAAAATGGCTAAGCATCTCCAAGAAGTAATCATCGACGGAGTCCACAATATCAGC
>JABUUR010000370.1 GCA_021443065.1 Fibrobacter sp. | reverse complement strand
ACACTCATTTAGTGAGCGGTTAGCGCTTAGAAAGACTTGTCCACGTAGTGGATGACAATTTACGAACCACCAGCCACCAAATACCAACAGCTCTTTTTGCTATATTGAGCATCATGAATCAGAAAAACACTTTTGCACGTCTTGTGCTCTTTATCGTGCTTGGGCTGGTGATTGGCGGGGTCCTGGGAGAATGCCTGGGAGTCCTGTTTGGCCAACTGGGCGAATTGATGAACGCCGGTGGATACAACAACATCGTCCACAATTTCTTTGTTTCATCTTTCAATTTCAACATCGGTTTCCCCGACAATCCAGAGCCACTTGTTTTGGACTTGTACCTCGTGAAGTTCGCCATTGGCGCAAGTTTCAAGCTGAACGTGGTCAGCGTCATCGGCATGATTGTCGGCATCTACATTATGAAATGGTCTGGAGGAAGGTAATTTATGCTCACTATCGATGGACTTCAATCTCAATTGGCAGACGGTGCAAGCACTTCTGTTAAGCTTACGGAAAGCGCCCTCGCCAAAATCGATTCTACCAAGAATTTAAACGCCTACATTTCTGTTCTTAACGAACGGGCCCTCGCAAAGGCTGCCGAATCCGACAAGCGCCGTGCCGAGGGAAAGACTCTGGGAGCCTTGGACGGAATTCCCGTAGCAATCAAGGACAACATGTGCCTTGTGGGCACCCGCACTACCGCAGCATCCAAGATTCTTGAAAACTTCGTGGCCCCCTACACCGCAACCGCAGTAGAAAAGTTGGAGGCTGCCGGTGCAATTATCGTTGGTAAAACCAACATGGACGAATTCGCCATGGGTTCCAGCAACGAGACTTCTTATTTCGGCCCCGTCAAGAATCCCCTGGATGAAACTCGCGTGCCGGGCGGTTCCAGCGGCGGTTCGGCCGTAGCCGTTGCCAGCGGCACCGTCGCCTGTGCCCTGGGTTCCGACACCGGCGGTTCCATCCGTCAGCCCGCAGCCTGCACAGGCGTCGTGGGTCTAAAGCCCACCTACGGCCGCGTGTCCCGCTACGGTCTTTTGGCATACGCAAGTTCCCTAGACCAGATTGGCCCCTTCGGTTCTACCGTGAAGGACTGCGCCACATTGCTCTCCGCCATCTGCGGATTGGACCCTCACGACAACACCACCAGCACACGCCCCACCGAAGACTTCGGTGCAAAACTTGACGCTGGAGTCAAGGGCAAGGTCATTGGCGTACCCAAGGAATACTTCGCCGAAGGTCTCGATGCAAAGTGCAAGGGCGCGATTGAAGCCATGCTGAAAAAACTGGAAGCCGAAGGCGCCACCCTCAAGGAAGTAAGCCTCCCCAATATCGGTAACGCCGTTTCCAGTTACTACATCATCGCTACCGCCGAAGCAAGTTCCAACCTTTCGCGCTACGACGGCGTGCGTTACGGCTACCGCAGTAAAGACGCCCGCAAGCTTATCGACCTGTACTCCATGAGCAGGAGCGAAGCCTTCGGAAAGGAAGTCCAGCGCCGCATTCTGCTGGGAAGTTATGTGCTTTCTGCAGGTTTCTACGACGCCTACTACGTGCAGGCACAGAAGGTCCGCCGCCTCATTACCGACGATTTCAACAAGGCCTTTGAATGCTGCGACGTGATTGCAAGCCCCACCATGCCGGGCCTTCCCCTGAAGTGCGGTATGAACGAAAGCGACCCCATGGCAGTCTACCTGAGCGACATCTACACGGTGAGTCTGAACTTGGCCGGGCTCCCTGGCATAAGCGTGCCCTGCGGCATGGCAGGCGGACTCCCCGTGGGTCTCCAGTGGATTGGAAAGCCCTTCCAGGAGGCAGACCTGCTAAGCGTCGCCCAAGCGACAGAATTGCTTACAAAGTAATTTTAATAGAACGCGACTCCACTGCTTCACGTCGAATTACCAAGAACTCCCTTTTTTGGGGGAGTTTTTTTATTCTTTCGTTTTATGTCATTTTTTATCCAAAAATTTGCTAGATTACAAACGTCAACTGCTGATTTAACCTTACTTGCGAGCGGAGACCTGC
>JABUUR010000214.1 GCA_021443065.1 Fibrobacter sp. | reverse complement strand
CGAAGACACGGACGCCGTAGGCGTCACTTTATCGGTGTCGACGGGGTTATCGTTCTACAAGGGGAAATATACAAAAAAAATTATAAGTAACTAAGCCAATCTAGACCATCCCCATCACAGCAAAAGTTTCCTGGTAACAACAGGGAACTTTTTTTGTTGTAAAAGTTGCGCCTCTTTTGCTATATTTATCAATATGACAGTGTTTTCAGAACCCTTTGACAAAAAAATTCTTTTAGAAATGCAAGCTCACTACTTTGGCGACATGGTAAAGGGAGTTGTAGATGCGGCGAACAGGAAAATTGCGCTGGATGCTGAAATGCATGCTGATTTAGAAACTCTGCTCTTGCAATCAGGATCGAGGCAAGCGGATCTGTGGGGTTTCAACCTGTACCCAGAGATGGATGGCGAAGATTTCATTGAATTCGATTCCCTCATAAACATTCGCCCAAACCAAGGCAATCGCAGTCGTGGCATTGAAGATGCTTCGCTTAGAATTTTGATTACGGATATAATTAACGCCTTATGCAAATAGAGAACGCACAGCACAAAACCCTTGCAGCCGGAAGATGGGAAGAAATGCCCCTCGCTCTCCAGATGCTGAATATCGGCAGCGAAATTTCGAGGGCTAATCGCTGGAAATCCAAAGGGAATAAAGTTCAAATGGAACGAGCTGTTTTTCGTGCATTGGAACTCATCGATTTAACTATTGAAACAGTTCTTGAAAAACCGTCCTTAAAGGAATTTACCCGCATGAGGGAGACCATTTGCGACTACTACCTTGGCGACAACGTTTACCAATCCAATGGGGAACGCATCCAAAAGGACTTTGACGTGTTCTTGTTCGCCAGCGGGCGAAGCATATAAAATTTTGCGATAAATCAAGACTTGGCATTACACTCGTTTTTCTGGTTGCACCTTTTATTATTATCTTTCCTATGCCTTACAAAGGATAAACCATGGAACAACGTGAAAGTTTTGCATCCCGTCTAGGATTTATACTGATTGCCGCCGGCTGCGCCATTGGCCTTGGCAACGTGTGGCGATTCCCCTTTATCACGGGCAAGTACGGCGGTGCCGCCTTTGTTCTTATCTACCTGTTCTTTTTGGTTATTTTAGGCTTGCCTATTTTGATGGCGGAATTTTCCGTAGGTCGCGCCAGCAAGCGCAGTATCGCCATGGCCTTTGACCGCCTGGAACCCAAGGGCACCAAGTGGCACTACCTCAAGTATCCCATGGTCTGCGGCAACTACCTGCTCATGATGTTCTATACCACGGTCAGCGGCTGGATGATGTATTACTTCTACCGCATGGCTTTTACAAACGACCTTCAGAACGTCACTCCCGAAACTACGGGCCAGATGTTTGGGGGCATGTTGGGAAGCCCCGGCACCCAGGTGGGCTGGATGGTGGTGGCGACTCTCCTCGGGATGGGCATCGTGTCCCTGGGATTGCAGAAGGGCGTTGAACGTATTACCAAGTTCATGATGAGCAGCCTTTTGGTGATTATGCTCTTGCTTGTCATCCGTGCGGTGACTTTGCCCGGGGCGGGGGAGGGCTTGAAATTCTACCTGCTGCCGGACTTTGGCCGCCTTATGGAAAGCGGCCTGGGGGAGGTGACCTTTGCGGCTCTTGGACAAGCCTTCTTTACCTTGTCCATCGGCATGGGCTCCATGGAAATCTTTGGAAGTTACATCGGCAAAAAGCATTCCCTGGCAAAGGAAGCCGTGAATATATGCGTCCTGGATACGGGCGTTGCCCTGCTGGCCGGCCTCATCATCATTCCCAGTTGCTTTGCCTTTAACATGACTCCCGATGCGGGCCCTGGGCTTATCTTCGTGACGCTGCCCAACGTGTTCAGTCAGATGCCCTTTGGCCGCCTTTGCGGTGCAGCCTTCTTCCTGTTCCTGAGTTTTGCAGCCTTGAGTACATTGGTTGCCGTGTTCGAAAACATCGTGGCCTTCTGGATGGATTTGAAGGGTTGGCGTCGCCGCAATGTGGTGGCGGTCAACGTGGTGGCCATCGTTCTGCTCTCCCTGCCCTGCGC
>JABUUR010000336.1 GCA_021443065.1 Fibrobacter sp. | reverse complement strand
TCTGCGGAATCCTTCCGTTACGACAAGAACCTGTACAACAAGGTGCTGAACGATGCCAGTGCCCTCAAGAACTGGGATATTCTGGGTGCCCATTTCTATGCCAGCGAAGCAAATACCGCCGATAATTTCTTCCAGTATTCTCTGGCCGACCAGAAGAATGTGGAACGGTGGATGACGGAACATTATACAGAAAGCCAGGGCAGTGGAAACTATTGGCGTGTTGTGACGAATACCGGTGACCAGGCCAACCAGAACAAGCGTGACACGGTCCGTGCCATGGACGTGGCCTACGAAATTCATCGCGGCCTCGTATTGGGCAATTTCAACCAATACACATGGTGGTATATCCGTCGCTGCTACGGCCTGATCATGGAAAAGGATTTCAGCAACAAGCTTTCCATTCCGCAGAACGAGATTGGAAAAATTTCCAAGCGCGGTTACGTCCTTTCGCAGTTCGCCCGCTTTGTCCGCCCCGGTGCAATTCGCGTGGGTGCCACCGATAAGCCCGAGGCCAACGTCTTTGCCTCTGCCTACAAGAGCAAGGACGGTGACTCCACCATCGTGGTGCTTGTAAATCGCGACTACGGCAAGTCCAAGACCATCACCGTCAATGTGAAGGGTGCCGAAATTGAATCTTTCCACATGTACACTACATCCGAAGCCAAGAACGCCAAGTACGAGGGCGAAGTGGAAGTGAAGAACGGTTCTGCCACCATCACCATGGAATCGGGTGCCACCAATAAGGACTGTATCGTTACTCTCGTGGGTGTCGGCCATCAGGTTGTGATCCCCCAGGAACCCTTCAACGACAAGAAGGAACCTTGGGCTATTCCCGGCAAGATAGAAGCCGAGGACTTCGATGTATCAGGCTCCGGCAGGGACGAGAACGGCAACAGTTATGCCTCCTACTACGACAACGATTCTGAAAACCACGGCAACAGCGACTACCGCAAGGATACCGGTGTGGACATTTACGAAAAGACCTTCGGCAAGGTAGTGGGTTACAACCAGGCCGGCGAATGGCTGGAATATACCGTAGATGTCAAGAAGTCCGGTGACTACACCATGTTTGCCTACGTGGCTTCCAGCAACGGCACCGCAAGTTTCAAGATCCTCATGGACAACAAGGCTATTACCGACGAAATCGTGGTGCCGAAGACCGTGACTGCGACCGAGGGAGACTTTGACGAATTCGGCAAGGTGCAGGCGAACGTTTCGCTTACTGCAGGCAAGCACGTGATGCGCTTCGAAGTCGTCGGCGACTGGATGGATGTAGACTACTTTACCTTCGTAGAAGGCAAGGGCGCAACGGACCCTGAACCGGGATCCTCCACTTCTTCAGGCACTGAAATTGGAGGCGACAATGGTTCGGGCGACAGTGGCGCAGGCGAAGAAAACGGTAACGGAAGTCAGGGTATTTCTCCGGTCAAGTTCCAGGATGTCTCTGCCAACGCTGTCTACAGCATTTACGATATGTCCGGCGCATTCCTGGGTTCCGTTTCTGCAAACAGCAAGATGGAACTTCGCAGCAAGGCTTCTTCCATGGTTGAACGTTCCGGCGTTTACATGGTCAAGTCCGCGGGCCGTGTCATGAACATGTCCATCGTAAAATCCAACGTCAAATAAGTGATTTTTTCTATCTCTCAAATCTTCCATAAACACACTGGACGTTCCCCCTCGCGGGGGAGCGTCTTTTCATTTTACAAAAAGAAACATCTTTAACAAAATAAAAAGGATAAATTTTTACTGCAATATTTTGCAAGGAGTTATAAATGGGTGTGATGAAAAGAATCGGTTGCGCGGCAGCCGTAATGACCTTCGGTCTATCAATATTTATCCCGGCGGAGTCCCAGGCGGCTCCCAATCCGAATTTCCACATTTACATTGCCTACGGCCAGTCCAACATGGAAGGCAATGCCACAAACTTTACGGATGTGGATAAAAAGGAACATCCTCGCGTAAAGATGTTTGCCACCACATCTTGCACAAACCTTGGGCGACCCACTGTAGGTGAAATGTATCCTGCCATTCCTCCCATGTTCAA
>JABUUR010000518.1 GCA_021443065.1 Fibrobacter sp. | reverse complement strand
GACAACCACAAATCCCCGCATTTTTCTATATTTGCCCCCGAATTATCATGCAGGTTTTGAAATGAGCGAAAATTACAAGTACGGTTTTGTAACGGATATCGAAAACGAGGCCTTCGAAAAGGGTCTCAACGAAGACATCATCCGCCGTGCAAGTAAACTCCGGGGCGAGCCCCAGTTCATGCTGGACTTTCGCCTCAGGGCCTACGAAAAGCTCTTGACCATGGAGCAGCCCAAGTGGGGCGAGTTGCAACTGAACCCTGTGGACCTGCAGGACATCGTGTACTATTCCGCCCCCAAGACCAAGGCGAAACACGAAAAAATCGAGGACGTGGACCCCGAACTGCTGGCCACTTTCGAAAAGCTGGGCATTCCCCTGGACGAGCAGAAGCGATTGGCCAACGTGGCCGTGGATGCCGTATTCGATTCTGTCAGCATTTACACCTCCCACAAGAAAAAGCTCATGGAAATGGGCATCATCTTCTGCAGCATTTCCGACGCCATCAAGGAATATCCCGAGCTGATCGAGCAGTATCTGGGCAGCGTCGTCCCCGCGGGAGACAATTACTTTGCCGCATTGAACAGCGCCGTATTCGGTGATGGAAGCTTCGTGTACATTCCCGCAGGTGTCAAGTGCCCCATGGACTTGTCCACCTATTTCCGCATCAACAACAAGGAAGCAGGCCAGTTCGAGCGTACCCTGATTATCGCCGACGACAACGCCGAAGTCAGTTACCTGGAAGGCTGCACCGCCCCGGAATATTCCAGCAACCAGCTTCACTCCGCCATCGTGGAACTGATAGCAAACGAAAATGCAAAGATCAAGTACAGCACCGTGCAGAACTGGTACGCCGGCGACCGCGAAACAGGCGCAGGCGGTGTCTACAATTTCGTGACCAAGCGGGGCAAATGCGCAGGCAAGAACAGCCGCATCAGCTGGACCCAGGTGGAAACGGGCTCCGCCATCACCTGGAAATACCCCAGCTGCGTTCTGCTGGGCGATAATTCCGTCGGCGAATTTTACAGCGTTGCCCTGACCAACGGACACATGCAGGCCGACACCGGCACCAAGATGATCCACATCGGGAAAAACACCCGCAGCACCATTATTTCAAAGGGCATCAGCGCGGACTGTTCCAGCAACGCCTACCGGGGCGAAGTCAGCGTCCGCAAAAGCGCCCAAGGCGCCCGCAACTACACCCAGTGCGACAGCATGCTGGTAGGCGACAAGTCGGCGGCCCACACATTCCCCTATATTACGGTAGCAAACGGCACCGCAAAGACGGAGCACGAGGCCACCACCAGCCGCATCAGCGAAGACCAGCTGTTCTATTTCGAGAGCAGAGGCATCAAGCGCGAAGACGCAATACAAGCCATGGTGGGCGGTTTCTGCAAGGACGTGTTCAAGGAGCTGCCCGGAGAATTTGCAACGGAAGCCCGCCAGCTGTTGACACTGAAGCTGGAACATTCCGTAGGATAGTGGCCCCACATTTAACCGGAGTTTTTTATGAACGTTCTCTTCTTGATGGCAAACGGTTTCGAAGAAACCGAATTCGTGACACCCTTCGACTACTGGCAGCGGGCAGGGCTGAACGTGATCTTGGCGTCCATTGGCGAAAGCTTGAATGTTGTCGGGGCGCACAACCTGAAAATCATGGCCGACGTCCTGCTCCAGGATGTGGACATTGCTGGCTACGACGCAGTATGCCTCCCCGGCGGCGGTCCCGGCGTGCAGAACCTGAAGGCGTCCTCCGCGGTGGCCCACGTGCTCAAGCAGTTTGACGCCCAGGGCAAGTGGATTTTCGCCATCTGTGCCGCCCCCTTGGTACTTTCCCAGGCAGGACTTCTCAAGAATCGCAAATGCACCTGTTTTCCCGGCTGCGAATCGGAACTGGACTGCAGGGAATTCAGCACCGACCGCGTGGTTGTAGACGGTAAAATCGTCACCAGCCGCGGCGCAGGCACCGCCGAAGAGTTCGCCTTCGAATGCCTTGCGCAGGTCACCGACCGCGAAACCTCCGAAAAGATTAGAAAGCAGGTGGTGGCCCGCTA
>JABUUR010000131.1 GCA_021443065.1 Fibrobacter sp. | reverse complement strand
GCTAGTAGCATTGCTAGACTTTTGCTACTAGCAACGCTAGTAGCATTGCTAGACTTTTGCCACATATACAATAGTGAACATAAGTTCATTATTCCAAGTTGGAATATTCCGTATTGGAATATAAAAAGAAACAAAAAACTCACTTTCAGCCTTATGTAATACTATATTGTCATGACCATTACTAACAACAGGGAGGAATGTCGTGATCCATCCAATCGACCCAAGAAAATACCAGGCTACGGTGCGGATAACGCCCGAAGCCGACAATGTGTTCAGGCGTTACTATTCACGCCTAGAAGACCCGAAGCCCAGCCGTACAAGGCTACTGTCGGAGATTGTCATCAGCTACTGCGAAGGGGCTGCCAATGGATGACATCAACTTCGTGCGCGTAGACATCCTGGAGAACTGGAGGTTCTGGAACCAGTTCCGCAACGACCCGGCGAAGGCCGGATTGGAGGTAATCGCCATCGCCGACGCGCTGCTGTCTCAGGACATGGGCAACGAGCACGCAGCAAGGCTGATAGTCGAGGCCAAGGGGTTCCGGGCGAAGAGGCAGGATTCCGGGAGGCTCGGAGGCCTCAAGAAGGCAGAGAACCAGCGGAAGAATACGCAGCAGCAGAACGCAGTCAAGACCGCCGTCAAGACCCCCAACCAGGCCGTCTACGGCAGGTTCGAGAACGTATACCTCACTACCGAGCAGTTCAACGGGCTGGCTAACGACTTCGGCAACATCAACGAGCTGAAGGCCGCCATAGAGTCCCTGTCAAGCGAACTGGAGGAGGGCAGGACGGTGTCGCAGAACCACTACGCAACCCTCGTCCGCTGGGCATCCTACCGCAAGTCCCACCCGGAAGAGGAACAACAACAACAGCAGCAACGGTTCGAGACCGTGAGCGAGCACAACATGAGGGTGCTGCGCCAGGGTCTCGAATACACCAGGAGGAAGTATGGTGCAGGACAACCAGCCGATACTTGAAGCCATCCAGAAGGAAATCACCATCGCCTACGAGAGCATCGGGCGCAAGTCCCCGGAGACGGCTCCAATCATCGCAGAGTCGCTCCAGGATGCGATAGGATTCTCAAGCCCGGGGCAGGTTCACGAGGCTTTCCGCCGTGCAAAGGACGTGGAGCACATCCCGTCGCAGAAGATTCTCAAGGAGATGGTCCGAAACATCGCCGAGGAGTACGGCAAGTACGAGACGCAGGAGGGCGACCGTCTCGCAATCGGGTTCACCGACAGGACGGAGGCGTGGCTGCCACGTGACGACGTGCTCCGCTCTCTCAACCTATCGACCGCAATCAAGAACTACTGCGCAGCCGTGGGCAACAAGGCCTACAAGTCCTACCTGGAAGCCCACCGCACGGATGTGGAGAGGCTGGACGGTCGGCGTATCGTCAAGTGGTCGAACCCATCGAAGGTGGCGGCCTTCCGCACTCCGATTGTCAAGTACCTGGGCTACCTATACGGCAAGTATTGGCGGTCGCTCCCTATAGCCAGTGGCTACCCCTCCGAGTCGGAGCTGTCCGTGTTCCTCATTCCCCCCTCCGTACAGCAGTTCCGCACGATGCTCGACGCCGAGGGACAACCGCACGAATGAGCCGATTTGAGCAGTAGTTTTGTGCACTATTCCAACTTGGAATATAAAAAGCCTTAAAAACCCTTGACAAGGGGAGAAAATTAAGCTACATTATAGACATCAAGGAACAACAACCAACAACAACAACAACGGAGACGAAAAAATGAAGGTTATGATAGACATGTACAACGTATGCAGCGGCGCAAGGTATCACGCACAGACAACCACAGGCGGCTACCTCTACACCGCTCCGCACTACGGATGGAAGACCGCAAGAGGCGCAAAGAAATGGGCCGAAAGCAACGGATACGAGGTTGTAAGCATCGACGAAAGACTCATCGGCGGCGGCGTCCAGCTCTTCGGCATCACCGAGGAAGAATTCAAAAAGCTGGGTAGAGACGAATACAGGCTGTACACAGAGTAGAACAAAGGCTCGACAATGTCGAGCACCTACTTTGTGCACTACTTTTG
>JABUUR010000449.1 GCA_021443065.1 Fibrobacter sp. | reverse complement strand
GCCCAAAAGCAACCGTGGGTCCCCACCATCCAGAGGGCGCCGGAGCCCACGCAAACAAGGCTTGGAACCTTCGGGAAACCAAAGGATTGCCTGCGTTTTAAAGTCAAGATACCCACCAGAGCCTGGCTCCCCACAAAAATGCCGATGGAAAAGGGGCACACAAACTCCAAGTCCGTCAGCTGCAACCCGCCGGCAGTGGCAAGCTTAAAGGGAAGCAGGTAAGTACCAAAGGCGAGCCCTCCTAAAAAGGAACGCCAGTTCTTGAAAACGGAGCCCCCCGTAGAGGGCGACAGGCGGGAAAGCCCCACCAAAAAGCAGACGATGGCCGGAATGGAAAACTTGAAATCGGAGGATTCCCCAAAAAGGAGCACCCCCGTAAGGAAGGAGGCCAAGATGCTGACTCCCATGGCCCGGACACCGGCGCCGGCCAAGTCCGCCTCCGCTTGAACAGCCCAAAAGCAGAAGGAGCCGCCCACCACCCACAACAGGCCGCAGAACAAGCCCACTGGAGTAAGGTTGAACGTTCCAGTAATAAACGCGACAGCCAGGGCGCTGATCAACACGCCCGTGGACATCATGGAAAGGTAAGCCCAGGAGGAATACTTGGGCCATTTTTTGAGAGGCACCATGTAGGTGCCGAACATGACGATGGCGAGCAACGCGCCGATATAGCTATTTCCCAATGCAGAACCCCGCAAAGATGGATTGTAAAACGTCTTCGGACGAAATTTCGCCCGTGATACTCTGGAGGGAGCGGCGGACCACCTGCATTTCAAAGGCCAGCAATTCTACCGCGGGATTGGTCCGCAACTGAAAAAGCACACGGTCAATTCCGGCCAGGGCATCTTCGAGGCACGCCTTTTCCCGTTCGCTGGTAATCCAGAGGTCCTCGGAATTTTCATCATTTTTAAACAGGCGCTCATTGAGGAAGGACTTCAACTCCAAAAGACCTGCACCTGTTTTCGAGGAGACCAGCAGGCTTCCCTCGGCACCTTCGGGAACTTGTCCATTTGCACCTTTATTTGCAATTTTATCCTGCTTTGTATAAAGAATAAAATCAGGCTTTATCTCTGTACCGCTTGAAACTTCCGAACCGCACAGATTGGCCTCTGCCGAAGCATCCACCAGAAGGATTTTCAAATCCGCTTCGGCAAGAATCTGTCTGCTTTTTTCCATGCTGAGAGCGTCCAAGGCGTCGGCGGCCTTGTCGGCAATGCCCGCGGTATCCACCAGGCGGATTTCGCCCCCATCCAGAAAAAGCCGGACCTCCACAAAGTCCCGAGTGGTGCCCGCGATTTCGCTTACGAGGATGCGGTCCTCCCCCAGGAGGGCGTTCACCAGGCTGGACTTGCCCGCATTGGGAGCGCCATACAAAACCACCAGAGGCAGGCGTCCCACCTCGGCCTTTCCGCGGAAACTCTCCAGAATGGATTGCACGCTTTCGCGGATGGCGACAATGCGCTGTTCCCAGCCGGCGTAATCCGGGTCAGTCTCCTCTTCGGCGAAGTCCACATCCAGTTCCAGGCGCGCAGAAATATCCTTCATCTGCGCGGTCAAGGCGGCCACCTTCTTGGAAAGCGCCCCACCCAGCAGACGATGGGCGTTTTTCAACTCGCTACGGGTGGCACTGTGGATGACTTCGGCCACGGACTCCGCCTGGATCAAGTCCATCTTGCCGTTCAGAAAGGCTCGGCGGGTAAACTCCCCGGGCAACGCCAGGCGAACCCCATCCACCGACTTGACGGCATCAATCAACTCCTTCACAATCAGCGGGTTTCCGTGGGGGTAAAGCTCCAGCACGTCTTCGCCGGTGTAGGAATTGGGGCCTTCAAAAAAAAGGTACAGCAAGGAATCAATGACATTACCGCGTCCGTCTGCAACCGACGAACGAGGGGCACGAGCAGTGGCAAGCTCCGCCACACGGGGCTTCAGGTTCTTTAACGCAATTTCACCAAACAACGCAGCCACCACATCGCGTACCCTAGAACCGCTCACTCGGATGGCGGCGACGGCGCTAACGCCTGCAGGGGTCATGGGGGCGACTATGGTCTGGTT
>JABUUR010000160.1 GCA_021443065.1 Fibrobacter sp. | reverse complement strand
CCTTGTCGAAACGGGGGTTCATCAGCATGTCGGCGATGACATCCATGGCAAGGGGGATATCCTCCTTGACTACGGTGGCGTAAAATCCTGTTTCCTGGCGGGTGGTGTAGGCTTCAAGGTTTCCGCCACGGTCTTCGATGGCGCTTGCTATCTGGAATGCCGTGCGGTTTTCGGTGCCCTTGAAAACCAGATGTTCATAGAAATGGCTCAGGCCGAACTCGCCCGCCTTTTCGTGGCGGGACCCTCTGGGAAGCCAGGCCCCCAGCGCCGCGGAGTAGGCATGGGGCATGTAGTCGGTCTGCACGATAACGCCGTTGGGCAGTTCTGTTCTACGGTAATGCTGTTTCATACATTAAGAAAAATAGAAATAATTTCTATCACACGAATTTGTAGAAAACTAACGTTTTCTACGGTATAATGGGCATTCAGTGAAATTCGTTAGCCCCCCCCCACCTTACGAAAAAGCCTTTCTGCGTTTGTTTTTCAATAATGTGGGAACAAAACAGATCCCGGCTCCCCGGGGCAAGCCCGGGGCAGGCTTAGGCCGGGATGACATCAAGCGGTGAGGGGGGCAGAGCCAATAAAAAAGAACCTCTCCGAAGAGAGGCTCAATTTCTCGCGTGCGATGATAGCTAAAGCGAATTCAGGATTGCTCCTAAATTATGCAGCCTTCACGGCGTCCACGACCTTGGCGAATGCTGCAGGATCTGCAACAGCCATATCAGCGAGAACCTTGCGGTTCATCTTGATGTTGGCCTTGGACAGCTTGTAAATGAACTGGCTATAGCTAATGCCGTATTCACGGACTGCAGCGTTCAGACGGGTAATCCACAGAGAGCGGAAGTCACCCTTCTTGTCGCGGCGGTGTGCATAGGCATACTGACCGGCATGGGAAACGGCGTCGATTGCAAGGCGAAGATTGGACTTGCGACGGCCGTAGAAACCCTTGGCGGCCTTGAGGATATTTTTGCGGCGTTCGCGGGAAGGAACTCTGGTTTTTGCGCGTGGCATTCTTGCACTCCTTATGCTACAACAAGCAGACGCTTGACGTGGTACATATCAACTTTCTTAACGAGAGCGCCCTTACGCAGGTTACGCTTACGCTTAGTAGTCATTTTAGCTTGAATGTGGCGCATACCAGCGCGCTTGAACTTGACGTGGCCGGAGCCGGTCAGGCGGAAGCGCTTCTTGGAACCGCTGTGAGTTTTCATCTTAGGCATTTTTACCTCTTTAGGTTATTAAGTTAAGCCTCACCTGCTGCCATGGGCTCGGTTACGGGCTTCGGTGCATCTTGCTGAGGAGCCTGGGGCTTCTTGGCAGAGCCTGCACCACGTTTCGGACTGTAGATAGAAAGCATTGTATTGCCTTCGACCCTGGAGTCCATTTCAAGGTCGCCAAAGGCGGCCAAGTCTTCTTTTGCACGTTCCATAAGGCGCTTGCCATAGTCCATATGGGCCATTTCGCGACCGCGGAACTGCATGATAAGTTTTACCTTCATTCCATCCTGAAGGAACTCGCTAGCCTGCTTGATACGGTACAGGTAGTCGTTTTCGGCAGTCTTGGGGTGCATCTTAATTTCTTTAAGCTTTACCACGTGCTGCTTGGCCTTGGCGGCCTTCGCCTTTTTGACTTGCTCAAACTTGTACTTACCGTAGTTGATGATCTTGCATACGGGAGGCTTGGCATTGGGAGACACTTCCACCAGGTCCAGTCCGGCGTCCTTTGCCATCTGGAGAGCCTTGTGAGTCTCGATGATGATGGCCTCACCCTCGTCCTTTACAAGACGGATGGGAGAGATGCGAATATCTTCGTTGATGCGAGTGCCGTCGCTCTGACGGTTGGGCATTTGACGGCCGCGGGGAGGTTGTAAGGCCAAGTTTGATTCCTCAGGTGAATTGTTAATTTGTTGTGCAAAGATAGAATTATTTTTAAAAAAGTCCAATATCTTTTCAAAGAACCCTTTAAAAATTGGTATTTTTTTGTATAATTGGTCACAAACGCGGCGGTAGCTCAATGGTAGAGCCTTAGCCTTCCAAGCTAATGGTTGCCGGTTCGAT
>JABUUR010000231.1 GCA_021443065.1 Fibrobacter sp. | reverse complement strand
TCCTTATAACCTTTAGTTTTGTCTGTCATGAGGGACTATGAAGTCACTGCGTTCGTTGGTTGTCATAGACTGCGTTGCGAATAAATTGAAATCGCCTCTAGAATAAAAATTTTTATGCTTTTGTCAAAATTAGCGAAAATTACAGTGCTTGGCACGGTTGGCGCTTTAAGTATGGCCTTACCTGAAAAGTATATTCGTAAATTTGCTCGGAAAATCAGGCATACGAGCAAGCGCCGTCTGCAATATGGCGATGTCATATTTTGTGAGCGCGTGCTGGGAGCGTACAGGCATTTCGGCATTTACACAGGCGAGAACGGGGTCATTCATTTTGCCCCTGAAAATGGCGACATGGGAAGTGATGCTGTAATCCATGAGACGACTCTAAAACGTTTTGCAGATGGAGACTCCGTATATGTCATGTATTTCCCGTTTTGCATTCAATTGCAAACTCCCGAGAACACCGTAAAACGTGCTAGAAGTATGTTGGGATGCCGTGGCATCAAAGACGATGGCTACAATCTTTTTCTGAACAATTGTGAGCATTTTGCCATCTGGTGCAAGACGAACGTGGCTGAAAGCAAACAGGTGGAACAGTTTTTTCACTGGTTTTTTACGGAGTTGACCGATTTTGTCGAAGAAGTAGAAATCCCGTAAATGTTGCTGGACTGATCCGCCTACAAGTCGCGTTGCATTATTTCACAGCGTTCTTTTGCCCATTCTTCGAAATCGTCTGCGGCAATGTGGTCCTTGGCCTCTTGCATCAGGTGCAGGTAGAAATGCAGGTTGTGAATGCTTGCCAGAGTAAAACCCAAGGATTCGCCGGCGTGGTGCAAGTGGCGCAGGTAGGCTCGGCTGAAGTTACGACAGCAGTAGCAATCGCAATTAGGATCCACGGGCGTGTCGTATTCTTCGGCGTGTCGGGCGGCCTTGTAACGCAGAACGCCTTCGCTGGTAAACAGCATGCCGTTGCGTGCGTTGCGGGTGGGCATCACGCAGTCGCACATGTCAACCCCTCGGCCAATCAATTCCAGCAGATTCCAGGGGGTGCCTACTCCCATCACGTAGCGGGCGTGGTCCTTGGGCATGTAGTCGGTGCAGAAGTCTGCAATTTCGTACATGGTTTCTGTCGGTTCCCCCACGGAGAGACCGCCCAACGCAAATCCGTCAGGCTCCAGTTCCGCAATCCGTTCGATAGCCTGCTTACGCAGGTGCTTGTGCATACCCCCTTGCACGATTCCAAAGAACTTTTGCTCGTAGCCATGGATTTCGGGATTGGCCTTTAGCCAGTCCATGGCTTCTTTAGTCCATTTCAGGGTGAATTTTAGACTGTGTTCCGCTTCTTTCTCGGTGCTGGGGTAGGGGGTGCACTCGTCAAAGGCCATGATGATGTCTGCACCGATCTCGCGCTGGGCCTTCATGACGGTTTCTGGGCTGAAAAAGTGCTTTGAACCGTCCAGAATGCTCCTGAATTCCACCCCTTCGGGTTTGATTTTGCGCAATTCCTTTAAACTCCACACCTGAAAGCCGCCGCTGTCGGTCAAAATCGGCCTGTCCCAACTCATGAACTTGTGAATACCGCCTGCTGCTGCGATCTTCGGGGTGGTGGGCCGCAGGTACAGGTGGTAGGTATTGGCCAGGATGATTTCGGCCTTCAAGTCCTTCAGTTGCTGGGGTGTGACCGATTTTACAGTGGCTTCGGTGCCTACGGGCATAAAAATCGGAGTATGGATGTCTCCGTGGTCCGTGTGGAGCACACCCAGTCGGGCCTTGGACTTCTTGGAGGTCTTGATAAGTTCGAAACGGTTCATGGGCGTAAAGATAGTTTTTTTTGAATTCCTTTGTAAAGCCTAGGCGGGGGCCCTTTTTCCGTTGTCAATTTATCCATAGTAACAGAAGTTTTGTAAGTCTTTTTTAATGTTTTTTTGGATAAGTTTATAGTGGGTAACTATGCATGTGCATGGCCCGATGTATGGAGTGATATATGACCAAGACTTTAAGGGGTTCTCTCGCCCTTACCGCTCTTTTTGGATTGGGAAGTTTGGCTTTTGCAGACAATCCT
>JABUUR010000530.1 GCA_021443065.1 Fibrobacter sp. | reverse complement strand
ATTATCGTCAATTTATACCGGTTTCCCATAACACGTCTCAAATCGGGACGGTATATACAATTAAAATTCCTTTTTTTTATACCATAGCAAGATCCCGGGGCAAGCCCGGGAGGACAGGTTGCGGGGAGAGGTCCCGGCTCCCCGGATCAAGTCCGGGGCAGGCTCAGGCCGGGATGACATGTTCGCGGAGGCCGGGACGACAAGTACTGGGCGAGATCCCGGCTCCCCGGCTCCCCGGGGCAGGCTCAGGCCGGGAGGACAGTGCTGGGGAGGGGGATCCCGGCGCGGAGGCCGGGATGACAGGTTGCGGGGGGAGAGCACAATGGAGCCGGACGACAACCAACCACAGACAACCGATAACCGACCACTGATAACTGATAACCATATTTTTTATTAGATTTAGCAGCATGAGTTACGAGTGCAAACATCTAAGAAACACATTTTGCGACAAGCGGAAAAAAGAATGCGACCCCGGGTCCCCGGGATGCGTACTTAGGGGGAGGTTCGTCTTTCCGTTCAGCGAAAACGCCCAAGGAAAGGGAAGCGCCCAGCCTGCCGACAAGAAACAGCGGATTTTCTTGGAAAACGAATACAAGAACAAGTAAAAACACCAAACAAAAAACAGAAAACAGCCCCGAATCTGGAGCTGTTTTTTTTATTTGGCCCTCAAACCGACAATTGCCGGCCAAGGAGATGTTTAAATCATACGCAGGATTTCCTGTGTGGTCTGTTCTGCAAAGGTATTGTCTTGAACAAAACGACGAACTTCCTGGGGATTGATTCGTGCATATTCCGAAAGGGCCCGTCCGATGCCGTTACGGATGTAATAGTCGTCGTCCTTGGCGCAGGTCAGGCAGAACTGACGAAGCAAAGGCCAGTCGGTACGGTCCTTGTACTGGATCTGGAAAATGATGGCGCTGCGACGCACCCAGACGTTGGGGTCACGAATCCAAGAAGCAATCTTGGTGCGAAGAGCAGGAAGTCGCAGGGCCATGTCGCCCAAGATGCAGGAGGCGAGAGTGTCCACCGTGTCGCGCCAGGCGCGTGTCTTGATCAGCTTTTTGAGGAAAGCCAAGTGCTGACCGCCAAGGAGGGCGCGGTGACGGAAAAGATAGTCGCAGGCGGCATACTGGATCTCGCGGTAAGGCTGAGCCCACATGTCTTCCACTCTAGCGACCAGTTCGTCACCATCTTTCGGGGGGTTCTTGTCGAACAAAGGATAAGTCACTTCACGGCGGGGGACAAGTTTGATCCCAAGGAAATCAAACTGTTCACGGGCCTTCTTTGACATTTCATGCGCCTCCTCCTCATTGGAGATTGCGCGAAGAGCAAGCAGAATATCTTGAGTAAAACGAAGCATTATGCCAAAAATAACCCTAAAAAAAATTTTTTTCTAGACCTTGACAAACACTTTTTTCATTTTTTTTTAATTTTTTACATCAAAAAAGTGAAAATTTACTCTTGACAACCCCAAAAATCACATTTGAGCAGCCCTCATGCGCCCTATTTATAAGAAAAATTACCTAGAAGTCATTGAAGTTCCTCCCGAATTAAGGGGGCTTTCCGACGAAGAAATCATCGCAAATTCAGAAAAACAACTGCGCCAGTGTTCCGGAAAAAGAAAGAACGGAGCCCGCAGGCCCTCCAAAAAGACAAGAATCGCCTTGAAGCAACAAAAGGAATTAGACGAAATAAACCAGGCCGCCGCAGAGTTGTTCACATGCAACGCCCAATTGACAAACCGTAGTTTTTCGGAAACAACCCGCGAATGTGCCTCTTCGGTAGCCAGATCTTCGACGGCTCGCCCTTCCACGGCTCGCGTCCTGAAAGCCACCTTTGGCATTAAAAAAGCAGGAAATTTCCCGAAATAGAAAGATCCCGGCCTAAGCCTGCCCCGGACTTGATCCGGGGAGCCGGGATCTCGTTTGCCCAATTGAACCACAAGAACAGCAATGCGGTAATGCAAAAAGACCTCTCCGAGGAGAGGTCTTTCTGTTACTTTTAGAGGCAACGATCAGACTCGAACTGATGAATAAGAGTTTTGCAGACTCGCCCCTTACCAACTTGGGTACGTCGCCAAAAG
>JABUUR010000056.1 GCA_021443065.1 Fibrobacter sp. | reverse complement strand
ACCAGCGCAAAGTATTCGCCCAGGGAATCCCAACGCAAATAGTTTTCGGCCAGGAACTGCTGCACCTGCTTAGGGGCAGAGCCGCCGGCACCCGTTTCAAAGAGGCCGCCACCTGCCATCAGAGGCACGATGGAATACATCTTCGCAGAAGTCCCCAGTTCCAAAATGGGGAACAGGTCCGTCAGGTAGTCGCGCATCACGTTACCCGTAACGCTGATGGTGTCGAGGCCAGCTTTTGCGCGGGTCAGGGACTGCGTCACCGCGGACTTGGGGTCCATAATCTTGATGTCCAGTCCGGTAAGGTCGTGGTCCTTCAGGTAGACTTCAACCTTCTTCTGGATTTCGCGGTCGTGGGCACGTTCAGGGTCCAGCCAGAAAATAGCGGGAGTGTTGGAAACGCGGGCACGGTTCACGGCAAGTTTTACCCAATCCTTGATGGGAGCGTCCTTGGCCTGGCACATGCGGAAAATGTCGCCCGCCTCTACGTTCTGGGAAAGGAGCACTTCGCCCTTGCTGTTCACCGCACGGATAACCCCCTTGCCCTTGGCAATGAAGGTCTTGTCGTGGGAGCCGTATTCTTCGGCACCCTGGGCCATAAGGCCTACGTTGGAGGTAGAGCCCATGGTGGTGGGGTCAAAAGCTCCGTTCTTCTTGTGGAAGTCTACGGTAGCTTCGTAAATGCCCGCATAACAGCGATCCGGAATACAGGCCTTCACTTCCTGCAATTTGCCTTCCTTGTTCCACATGCAGCCGGAATTGCGGATCATGGCAGGCATGGAGGCGTCGATAATCACATCGCTTGGAACATGGAGGTTGGTGATGCCCTTGTCGGAATCCACCATGGCAAGAGCGGGGCCGTTGGCAAAAGCCTCGTCAATGGCAGCCTTCACTTCGGCTTCCTTAGGGTTGCCTTCTAGACGCTTGTAGAGGTCGCCCAGACCGTTGTTGGGATCGATGCCCAGTTCCTTGAACAGGTCTGCGTACTTGGCAAACACATCCTTGAAGAACACGCGAACGAAAGCGCCGAACATGACGGGGTCCGAAACCTTCATCATGGTAGCCTTCAGGTGCACGGAGAAAAGAACGCCCTTGGACTTGGCATCTGCCATCTGTTCTGCAACGAACTTTTCCAGGGCGGCCATGCGAAGGACGGTGGCATCCAGAATCTCACCGGCCAAAGTAGGCTTGGCGGGGCGAAGTTCGGTAACACAGCCGCATTCATCCACAAATTCAATCTTGAAGGTGTCCGCATCACCCAAGGTGACGGACTTTTCGTTGCCGTAGAAATCGTCTGCAGTCATGTAAGAGACATGAGTCTTGCTGTCGGAAGACCAGGCACCCATCTTGTGAGGGTTCTTCTTGGCGTAGTTCTTTACAGCCTTGGGAGCGCGACGGTCGGAGTTGCCCTGACGAAGCACCGGATTCACTGCGGAACCCTTCACCTTGTCGTACTTGGCGCGGATTTCCTTTTCGGCGTCGGTGGCGGGAGCATCGGGATAGTCCGGCAGGTCGTAGCCGTTGGCCTTCAGTTCGGCGATGGCAGCCTTCAACTGGGGGACGGATGCGGAAATATTGGGCAGCTTGATAATGTTTGCGCTTGCATCCAGGGAGAGTTCGCCCAAAAAGGCCAAGTCATCCTCGGCTTTTCCGAAGGCGGCAAGAATGCGACCCGCCAGGGAGATGTTCTTGGTTTCCACATCGATACCTGCGGTCTTTGCAAAGGCACTTACGATGGGCAACAGGGACTGAGTCGCAAGGAAGGGGGACTCGTCGGTAATGGTATAGTAGATTTTCGGATTCATAGGGCACCCTTTTAAATTTTCATTCCAAAATTAGCAAAATACGCACCTCCATTGACAATTTGACAAGAGAAACAGGGGTGTTCTAAAATGCCTTTTACATTTTTTTGTTTAAATTTAAATTGGATGTGATAGGCGAGCGCCTATGGTTTAAAAAGGGATGTGTGTATGAAACTTTGCCAACGTAATTTAGCGGTCTCCGTGGGTATTTTGGGAGTGGTTATCTCCAGCGCTTTTGGAGCAAATTATGAGCCACCCGCCACCGCGGTTTCCAAGATCAACAGCTA
>JABUUR010000046.1 GCA_021443065.1 Fibrobacter sp. | reverse complement strand
TTGAGGCTAATCTTGGTCTGGCTCTTGATGTCGTTGCCCTGGTTGTCCAGGATACCCACGTACACCTTTTCGCCGCCCAACTTACCCTTGATCCAGAAATAGAGACCGCCCTTGTTGCGGACCTTGGACAAGTCGATGTACTTTCCTTCGCCCAGGGAGTAGGTCACGCCGGACCAGTCGTTGTTGTCGATGTAGAGGGCGAGAACGTTCTTGTTGCCCGGGGTCTTGGAGTCGGCTTCGCGCTGGGCGGAAAGACCACCGTAGCTGTAGCTGAAGCCCCTGAGGCCGTCGGAATAGAACACGCCGTTTGCCACCGGCTTGACCTTGCCGTCAAGCTTGGCGGGGTCCTTGGGACCGTCGATGACATCTTCGTTTTCATCCCAGTAGACAATCTGCTTTTTAGGAGCAGCCTTCTTGTTGCCCTTCACGATTTCGATGTTGTCCACCCAGATTTCGAAATCCTTTTCACCGCTCTTGTCGATGGAGAAGCGGATTTCAGCAATCTTGTCCCAATCGATGCGGGAGGGGAATTCGGACTTGCGGGTGTTGTCCCAGTAGAGGCCGCGGTCGGGGAAATCTACCAGGGGAATGGAAACCTTTTTCCAGTCGGTGGTGACTGCACCACCCTGGATGTACTTGTTCATGGGCAAAACGACCTGGGTCTTCTTGCCGTCGGAAACTTCTTCATCCAGAAGGCCAATCTTAACGTTTTCGCCGCCCTTCTTGCCCTTGATCATGAATTCCAACTTGGAATCCAGCATGAACTTATTCAGGTCGAAGGTTTCGTTGTAAAGGCAGATAGAGGCGCCGGAATATTCGCTGGGATCCAGCTTGATATTCAATGCAGACTTGGACTTGAATCCACCATCTTTAGTAACAGTGACACCTTTGCTCTTGCCGCCGTATGCGTAGTCAAAGCCACCCGGACGATAGGAATCGTCGAAGAACTTGTAAGGCACTACGCGAGGTGCTTTCGGCTGAGCCATTGTTACTGTGACACCAAAGCTAAGAACAGCAATGGTGGCAGCAGTCAATGTACGCTTCATCATATTTCGCATCCTTTGTTTATGTTTAGTTTGAATTTTAAATTAAATCTTTTCCAAATAAAAACCGTGTACGCAAAAGCGTTTCGCGTACACAGACTGAACCAACTACTTGGCTTCCTTCAGGAGTTTTTCGACCAGCTCGGGGCTGAATCGATCCTGGCGCTTGCCGTTGATGTAGAAATTGGGAGTTCCCTGAACGCCCACCTTGGCACCCAGGTCGAAGTCCTTTTGGATACGGGCTTCCATGGCTTCGTCCAAGACGCGATCCTTGTTGAACTTTTCGATATCGAGACCCACGGACTTTGCAACTTCTACGTAGATGGAATCGCTGAGGCGGTTGCTGTATGGAGCCAGGGCATAGCGGTATTCCCAGAACTTGCCCTGCTTGTGGGCTGCAATGGAAGAAGCCGCTGCGGAGCGGGCGTTAGCATGGAAACTCAGGGGGAAATGCTTATACACGAACTTGATGTCGTTAGGATACTTGTCCATCAGCTCCTTGACTGTAGGGGCGATGCGACTGCAGTAGGGGCACTGGAATTCGGTAAATTCAACAATGGTGAGCTTGGGGTTCTTGGCGCCAAAGACCGGGCTGTCGTCCACAGGAATGTCCCAGACCCTGTTGGCATCTTCCATTTCTTTCTTGGCATCTTCAAGAGTCACGCCTGCACGTTTTTCGAGAATATAGGCCACAACTTCCATGTTGGATTCAAGCTCGGCAACTTTCTTTTCGAGAGAATCGATGCGAGCCTGCTGGTTGAAAGAACCACCGGCGGAAGCCTGATTGCAAGCGACAAGACCAGCAACACAAATAGCCATAGCGGCAATAGAGAGACGTTTCATGTTCATCCTTTGATGTTAAACCTGAGGGGTCGGTCGCCCCCGAGGTTCTTGTGAGTTGAGTAGAAATATATATAATGTATTAAATCAGCCCTGGGAAGTTTCGGCGAAAGTCAGGTTTTCGTAGTTTTTCATGGCCAAATTCAGGCGATATTCGTTGGGGAACAGGCAGACCAGGTTCCGTTCCTTGTCGAACATGCAATCCA
>JABUUR010000135.1 GCA_021443065.1 Fibrobacter sp. | reverse complement strand
CCTGCTAAGGACGTATAGGACTTAATCCTATCGCGAGTTCGAATCTCGCTCTTCCCGCTGAAAAGCACCCGAGTCCCTCGATTCGGGTGTTTTTTCTTGCCCTGTCATCCCGGCCTTGACATTCGCTGTCATCCCGGGCTTGACCCGGGATCTCCCCTTGCCCTGTCATCCCGGCCTCCGCGCCGGGATCCCCCTGCGTCACCGTCCCATAATTATTTTTTTCTTGACTTTTCGTCTTATTTTTGCGATATTATGTGAGGGATTGTAAACTCAAGGAGTACTTTATGAAGGCTTTACACTTTATTGCGGGCATTGCCTTTGGGGTGGCCGCAGCCATTGTCGCTACTAAAAAGTTCAAGGTCGGTTGCTGCTGCGAAACCGACGACGGCGATACCGCCGGTGATTCCGAAGTCGCCTCCCTCCGCGAATCCGTAGAAAGCCTCCGCAAGGAACTGAACACCCGAATCGAGTCCGAGCAGACCTTCGCGGCCAAGTGCGACGAACTCAAGGACGAAATGGCCAAGAAGGACGCCGAAATCGATAACCTGAAAAACGTCTGCGACAAGCAGGCCGGCCAGATCAGCAAACTCGAAAAGTAATCGCTTCCTTAAAAGCCCGATTTAAACCTTTTACCTGGGAAATGGCCCCCTTTCGGGGGCTTTTTTATTTGTAAATTTTAACTGTGGCACGAATTTTGCATATCCGTTTGCTTCTATTGATCACCGCAGTTTCGCTGCTGGTGTTTTCGGGTTGCGAAGAAATCGAAGAGGAAAAGCCTTGGATCCAGGTAGAGCGCCCCGACATGCTTTTTACCGACACCACCCTTATGGACAGTTACGACAAGGGGGTGCAGGCCTGGAAACTGAAGACCGCCTATCTTGAACGGTGGGGTAACAAGGACCTTGTCTTTGTGCGGCCTGTGTTTGTGGACATTTACGACTCCCTGGGCGACAGGGTGGCGTTTCTTAGGGCCGATTCCGGTCGCCTGGATATGAGTTTTTCTTACGTGTACGCCTATGGACATGTCTATGCCTTGACTCCCAAGGGGGCTTCGGTGCGTTCCGATTCCCTGCTCTGGAACAAGAGGGATAACCTGGTCCGTACCGAAAGTTACGTCCGTGTGGTGAGCGAAGATGGCGACGTGCTCCAGGGCAAGGGCTTTATAAGCGACGCCCACATGGACAACTGGCGCATTCTTTCCAATGTCACCGGTATTTTTCAAGACGCCGCCAAGCGCCTGAAAGACGAAGACAAGAAGGAGGCCGACGCCATCGAAACCCGTGACAGCGTTTCGCCCCATCCCCATGCCCGGAGACCGTAGCCCATGGGTCGCGCCTTGGCATTTATACTGCTGTTGCTTTTCCCGGTCATCGGTGCCGCCCAGACGTCGCCGCTGATCATGAAACATGCGGACAGCCTTTCGGTGGCCCGCAAGCGGGGGACCCTGGTCCTTCACGGCAGGGTGCACTTTGTTCACGACAGCGTGCAGTTCAAGACGCAAAGGGCCATTTGGAACAAGGACGGCGAAGTGGTACAGTGCGAGGGCGGTTTCAAGTTTATGCACCCCTCGGGATTCATGGACGCGGACCGCGGTGTTTACCAGAAAAAGCAGAACATGGCCTCGGCTTCGGGGAATGTCCGTGCGGGCGACTCGGCCCATACCTACTACATTACAGGCGAATTCATGCAGTACAACCGGGAACAGGAAATCCTGAATATCACCTTGGAGCCCGTGCTGTACCAGTTCGAGAAAAAGAAGGACGGCACGGAAGATTCCGTGGTGATAACCTCCAGGACCATGACCTACGACAAGGGAAAGTCCCTTGCGTCGGCCCGGGGTGACGTAAAGATTGTTCAAAAGGAGGTCACCCTCTCCGCGGACATGATGAACTACCAGCGAAACAGGGATTTTGCAGAAGCCTTCAACCACGTGAAGATGGTGCAGAACGATATGGTGGTTACCTGCGATACGGGATATTTCGACCGCAGGAACAACTGGATTTCCATGAAGGGGAACCCTACCTGCGACCTGAAGGGGTATCACCTTACCGGAGATTCCATTTTCCTTGTGCTGGATTCTACGGGGAACTCCCTGAAGTCCGC
>JABUUR010000440.1 GCA_021443065.1 Fibrobacter sp. | reverse complement strand
GTCACCTCGGGCAGGCTGCCGCTGGCAGGGACTATCGCCTCCGTCATGCCCAGGCGGCGGGCTTCCTTAAGGCGCTGGTCCAGCAGGTTTACCCCACGGACCTCCCCCGACAATCCAAGTTCACCGATGACAATAGTCTGACGGCTCAAGGGAATCCCCAGGTGGTTGCTGACCACCGCCAGCGCCAGCGCCAGGTCCGACGAGGGGTCGTTCACCTTCAATCCGCCGGCAATGGTGGCAAACACGTCGGTAGTGCCGATGGTGATTCCGCCGAATTTTTCGAGAAGGGCCAATATGATGGTCAACCGTTTGGCATCGATGCCGGCGGCCACCCGTTGTGGAACAGCATAATTTGTTTGGCTGACCAAGGCCTGAGTCTCGAACAAAAGGGCGCGGGACCCCTCCATGGTGCAGCAGACAACGCTCCCGGGGGTAGCCGGCATGCCCTCCTGCAAAAAGACTCGGCTGGGGTTGGCCACGGGCGAAAGCCCATGACCGGTCATTTCGAACACGCCGATTTCGTCGGTGGCCCCGAAACGATTCTTGATGGTTCGCAGCAAACGGTACTGGTGGTTGCGGTCACCCTCGAAGTACGCCACAGTATCTACCATGTGCTCCAGGATGCGGGGCCCCGCGATTTGGCCGTCCTTGGTCACGTGGCCGATAACTATGGTAATGCAGCCCGAGTTCTTGGCAAATACCATCAGGTCCAAGGTACATTCCCGAAGTTGGCTTGCACTACCCGGGGTACCCACAAGTTCGCTCTTGTAAACCGTCTGGATGGAGTCGATGACCAACACCTGCGGCTTGATTTCCTTTGCCTGTTCCAGGATTTTATCCAAACTGGTTTCGCAAAAAAGTAGCATGTCGGAACCAGCCACGTTCAAGCGCTCGCTACGGAGCTTGACCTGGACCGCACTTTCTTCGCCACTGACGTAAAGGGCCTTGACCCCGGCGGCGTTCATGGTGGCTAGCGTAGAAAGCACCAGAGTGGACTTGCCGATACCAGGGTCGCCACCGATCAACACCAGGGAACCCGGGGCAAAGCCACCACCAAGCACTCGGTCAAATTCGGAATTGGACGTACTCAACCGCCGGGTATCTTCGACAGCGACATCCTTCAAGGGAATCACCTGATGAACGGGGCCGCCCAAGCCTCGCCCGCCGCGGCCTGCGGCCACATCCGGGGTTTCGACCATGTGTTCTTTAAGGGAACTCCACGCTCCGCAAAAAGGGCACTTGCCCGCCCACTTTGGCGTGGTGTTGCCACACTCCGTGCAAAGGAACTCGATTTCTTTTTTTACCTTAGTCTTGTTTACTGCCATCATGTGCACTAATATAAATAATTTCCTTTGACAATTTGTGTCACCACACAAAAATAGTGCTCAAAATTTCACTTTTAAGTATTTGCAGCCTCGGGTTTGGTGTTTTCCCTCTTGCTAATCCCGTTTTATTTTTTAAATTGTAAGTAGTTTGTAGTTTTTTTTTAAGAAGATTGTAACATTATGAAATCTGGGATTACAAAAAAGATCTTGATGGTTGGAGTATCCTCCATAGCATTCACCATTGCCGGCTGCGGAGACAAATCCACCAGCGGAAACGAAGACAAGAACAACGTGCATACAGTCTCCACAAAGGCTAGGCTTCCTGAATGCGATAAATCCATATACGGAGACATTTACTTCGTAGAAAAAGAAAATACTTATTACACCTGCGTAGACGACTTTTGGGAAAAGACCGAAGACGTACCCGAAAACGCCACGGGAAGTTCCAGTTCCACGACAGTGAACGAAGGTGACACCGCCAAGGTAGAAACGATCGCCGTTGATTCGGTAAACGTCACGGGTTTCGCCCACAAGGGTCCATTTGTTGATGGCTCGGCGGTCTCCATTACAGGCCTGGATTCCACCGATGCCAAGGCTTTGTTCAAGGGCAAGGTGGCGGGAGATTCCGGATATTTCTTGGTGAAGAATGTGAGCCTCAAGAACCAGTTTGCCCTGGTGAGCGTTTATGGAAACTACATGAACGAGGTGTCAGGCAAAAAATCTTCTGCCAAAACCACCTTGGAAGCCCTTATGGACTTGAGCAAGGATTCTACGGTGAACGT
>JABUUR010000137.1 GCA_021443065.1 Fibrobacter sp. | reverse complement strand
TTTCTCCCCCCGTTTTTCATTTTCTCCCCCCATTTTAGTGTTTTCTCCCCCCCCCATTTCCGTGGACTGCAGAAAGGTAAAGATTGGGAAAATGAATTAAACGTGAAATGGCCCGTTACTCCTAGGCGAATACGCTGGAGTAATATGCCTCCAATCGCTCGCGGCAGTTTATAAAGCACTCCTTCAGTTCGGGATCGAACTGTGTGCCCATGCCGCCAAGTACAATTTCGTAGGCGGTATCAAAGGAGAACTTTTCCTTGTAGCAGCGCCTGCTGACAAGGGCGTCGTAAACATCTGCAATAGCCATGATACGCGCCTCAATGGGAATTTCTTCGCCCTTGAGACCATTAGGGTAACCCTTTCCATCGTAACGTTCATGGTGGGACAAAGCCAAATTTTTAGCAATACGAGTAAATTCAGGTTCTTCTATGTTTGAAAGAAGGTTCTCGACGATGGTCGCACCCTTGAACGGGTGGGTTTTCATGATTTCGTACTCTTCAGGAGTAAAGCGTCCGGGCTTTCGCAAAATGGCATCGTCCACGGCAATTTTTCCCAAGTCGTGCATAGGAGCGCTTTTAACAAGGGCGTTAAAGAACTTGTCGTCGCAATCCAGTATGTTCTCTTTTCTAAGTTCATCCACAAGAATGGCCACCACCTGACTAGTTCGTTTGATATGGCCGCCCGTATTGCTGTCGCGGTTTTCTACCATGTTTGCCATGCCGATAATCATATCTTGTTGAATCGCATGGATCTGTTCTGCATTGGACTTGATTATACTTTCTAACTGAAGGTTGTTGGAACCCAACATTTGGACATAATTGTACAGTTCGGTATTGTCGCTGATATTGAACAAGTAAACGGAACTACCCTTGGAGGGGTGCACACCCCTTACGATAAACTTGTAATGCTTGTCATCGCAATGAAAGTCCTTCGTTTCCTCTAACTTTCCGGTCTTATCATTCTTTCTTTTTTTCAAGTCATCCACCCAACCGGTCAAGAAATCGACAAATTCAGAATTTCCATTGAGAACCGTATCTACACGGCATTTTTTCAGATCTTCAAAGAATGAATAAGCAATCTTGTTTCCGCAAAGAAAAGTCTTGTCGTGCAAAACGGAAATATAACCGTCGCTGTTGTTTTCTTCCAGGGCTTTTGTAAAGGCTTGGGTAATATCGTAGTAGCGGACACGGTAGCAGATATAGAGCAGGGCATACTGGTCGAACAGGTAAACGGCTGGCATGATGAGCGTATCCGTGCCCATGAAACGGGCAAGGACAAAGGACAAGATGCTCACCATTTCAATCAGGGCGAGGGCGGTCAAATGCTTGTACGATACGTTGTTCTTTTTAAAGAAGGCGTAGACAATCACGCTGACATTGGCGACAACATAAAACACAAGCATGAAGTTGAACAGCATGTGACCGGGGCCGAAGGTCGCCACGTAATTCCCCACGCCGTAAATCTGTTCCCACCTTATGGAGGTATAGAAAATCTGGTTGTAACCCACCGTAAATGATAGCCCGAATACAGCAAAGGCGAGAACGCCCAGGAACAGATTCAAGAGGGCGGGGGCTTTTGCTTCGCATATCAAAAGAATGGCATGGAATGTGAACATGGGCAAAAAAGACGCACCGAAGTAGCACATTTTATTGGCGGCAATGGCCTGGTCTACGTTGGTGGACAACCCTAAGGCAAGGTACCCGACGCAACAGAAAAAAGAGAGGACGAATATGACGACGTAGGGGCCGCGCTGAGTGTAGTTGGAGTTAATGTGCGAAAGTATGGCGACGTTTATCGCCGACAATGCGCAAAGTACGATTAGATACCCAATAACCACTATTTACCAAATATATTGTGAGCGTTATCACCACCCCCATGGTACAATATAACATTTTGTACGTAATTTGCCACCGTATTGCAAAAAAAAACTTTACAAATCAAGGTTATTAAGAGGAATCACGAGCGGTGACCGAGTCAATATTATCGCTTGATTCCTATCGGACGTTCCTGCTTCCAGGGTGACAGTGTAACATGGCCGAAAGGACAATGCACAAAAAAAGGGAACCCACCGGCGTAGCCGGTGGTTCTTCATAAACGGGCCCTGCCCTAGG
>JABUUR010000475.1 GCA_021443065.1 Fibrobacter sp. | reverse complement strand
GGCATTGCCGCCGTGGACAACATTCTCACCATGGTCCCGGGCGTGGTATGGTTCTTTGCCAAGGTGTTCTTCATGATCTGGTGCTACATGATGGTCCGTTGGACCTTTGTGCGCCCCCGGGTAGACCAACTCATGAGTTTCGAATGGAAATTCCTGCTGCCGGCCAACTTGCTTTTGCTTGTTGCCGGCGCAGCGTACGTGGCTTTGGTAGGCTAAGGTAGAGGTTTTTATGGCAAATAAAGTTTCTACAAAAGAATACTTCAAGAACTATTTCAAAAAGTGCGTTACCGGCCCATGGAGCCTGCTTTGCGGCCTCTCCGTAAGCCTTCGCTATTTCTTTAACCCCAAGCGCATTGTCACGGAGCAGTATCCGGAAAACCGCAATACTCTAAAGATGCACAACCGTTTCCGCGGTCGCCTCGCCATGGTGGAAGACGCCGATGGCAACAACCACTGCACCGCCTGCGGCATGTGCGAACGGGCCTGCCCCAATGCCAGCATCAACGTGCAGGCCACCAAGAACATTGCAGGCAAAAAAGTGCTGGGACGCTATGTCTATCACTTCGCAAGTTGCACCCAGTGCGGCCTATGCGTTGAGGCCTGCCCCTTCGGGGCCATCGAGATGTCCCAGGCCTTCGAAGTGGCCACCACCGACGTACAATCCCTGGAAATGATTTTGAACAAGAAGGAGGGACAAGGCTAATGTTGACCTCACTTTCAGATTTGGCGACGGCTTTCCCCATGGGCGGCATCGACATCGCCTTTTATGTGGTGGCATTTGTCATGGTGGTTACCGCCATCTGTACGGTGGCCGTCAAGAACATATTGCAGAGTGCAGTGTTCCTGATTTTTTCCTTCGTAGGGACAACAATCCTGTACCTGCTGCTCCACGCCGAATTTAACGCCCTGGCACAAGTCATGGTGTACATCGGCGGCGTAGTCATCTTCGTCATTTTCACCATACTTCTCACAAGCCATCTGGGCGAAGATGCATTCAGCACAAAGATTCCCCGGTTCTTCGCGGCCTTCGTCTTGAGTATCGCCTTCGTAGCCATCATGGTCAAGTGCGTGTTGCCTGTTCCCGAACTTTTAACCGCAACGGCCTCGGCACCCGAGGGGTTTGCTTCCTTGAAGGCCATGGCGATCCGCCTGCTGGGCTACGGTTCCGACGGTTTCATCATACCCTTTGAAATCGTAAGCATTTTGCTGCTGGCCACCTTGGTAGGGGCAATCACCATTGCCCGCCGCGGTAAGGAGGAAAAGAAATGACCTTGATGAACTGCCTTATCCTCTCCTTCGTTCTTTTTGGCATCGGCCTTTGGGGGCTTATGCGCAGGCGCCATCTGGTGGGCATGTTGATTTCCACCGAAATCATGCTGAACGCAGCCAACATGAACTTTATCGCATTCGCCTACTTTAGCGCAAAGGACGCTACGGCAGGTTCCATATTCAGCATTTTCGTCATTGCGGTGACCGCATGCGAAATGGCAGTGGCCTTGGCCATTATCGTCAGCATGTACCGTCGCCACAAGAGCCTTGACGTAGAACAGTTGAGGGATCTCCATGATTAACGACGTCTCTATCAGCTACCTCATTTTCTTGATGCCGCTTATTACCTTCGTGGTAAACGGACTCTTCCTGGGCAAGCGCTGTGCAAAGGGTGCCGCGGCATTCGCCATCGTCTGTAACGGCATCGCCATGCTTTCGGCAATCTTTTTGGCCATAAGTTACTTCAGTTCCGGCTACGCCCCCCAAAAGGCTGTTCTTTTTGAATATCCTTTCTTAAAGTTCGCGGAATCCTTCGTGGCAAGCATCGGGCTGTTGGTAGACCCCCTGTCCATCATGATGCTGGTGGTGGTCACATTCATCTCCTTCTTGGTGAACATCTACAGCGTGGGCTACATGCGGGGCGACCGTTCCGAAGGCCGATTTTTCGCATTGCTTTCGCTGTTCAGTTTCAGTATGCTGGGCCTGGTGGCGGCAACCAACCTTTTCCAGATGTTCATCTTCTGGGAACTGGTGGGCGTTTCCAGTTACCTGCTGATCGGCTTCTGGTACCACAAGCCTTCTGCAGTAAGCGCCTCCAAGCAGGCCTTTATCCTTACCCGATT
>JABUUR010000369.1 GCA_021443065.1 Fibrobacter sp. | reverse complement strand
GTAAAAGATAGTGGCTGGTGGTTGTAGCGGAGCTGCCAACTCTTGCGACTTGGAAGTGGAACTTTTGCCCATATTACAAAAAGCGAGTCAAGAGACTCGCCATATTTTAAACTGATAACTGACTATGACCACTAATCACTGTTTGTCATGGCCGAGCCGAGCTAAATGTGGTTTAAATTAAAACTCAATTTTGGTGAAAGACCTATAGTGGTTTTCTGTGTAGTAGATTCTACATCCGGAGGCATACACTAGACGCTTAGAGCCGCGGCTAGAAGTGAGGTAGTCTACGTCCGCTTCCCGCCAGTCACCGCTGGGCAAGAGCCCTTCGCCATTGTTGTAGTAATCTCCACCAATCATATAACCGATGGTTGTCCAAGGGTTGAAATTCCACTTGACAAAGTCTCGCCCTGTCTTTTGCTCGTACAGCCTTTTGCCTTCGCGCTTATTGACGTAGTTGTCAGGAAGGCGCCCGTTTTTGCAAATATAATTGGCGACCTCTATTTTCGACGTGTATTGACTGTTTGCCTTGGCTGTGCTGGAAAGTGTAGATGTCTCGTGCTCTGGAACAAAAGAGTTATTCGGGGAAGAACTCGTGCATTTTCCGATGACAAGGCAAAGCACGGCAACAATGCAAATGAGAAGTGCCACCTTGCGAATGGCCCGATTATTTTTTGCGGCGACTGCATTCCAAAGAGCGATAAAGCTGTTTGGCTTGTGATGCCTTATGGTGGGACGCTTTCGCGTAGGTTGCATAATTTCGACTCCTTCTAAAATTCCTTTTTCGATTCGTGGACCTTTTTCACTGTTGCCGAACAGTTCGACGGAGATTGTGTCGCCTGCTTTTGGCTTTCTGCTTGTGTGGCCAAGCGCGGTAATGTGGACGAAATACCTGGTGCCATTGGCTTCGGCAAAGCCGAATCCCTTTTGTTCGTTCCATTGAACGACTTTAGCGATGTTGGATGTAGACATACCGTGAATATAATATCATGAAACAAATAATGTGTGGTTCGATAGATAAAAATCCCCAACTTTTACCTTCCCCCCTCCCTGGGGTGAAAACTCTTGTGCTCCTGCTTTATAAATTCCTTGTCTACGTGGGTGTAAATTTGGGTGGTGCTGATGTCGGCGTGGCCCAGCAGTTCCTGGAGCACCCGCAGGTCCATGCCCGCCTCCAGGCAGTGGGTTGCAAAACTGTGGCGAAATGTGTGGGGCGAAACCTGCTTTGTCAGGTGCATCGTGTGCTGTTGCACGATTTTCCAGGCTCCCATGCGGCTCATGGGTTTTCCTCTGGAGTTTAATATGACGTTGTCCGCAGTGGGGTGGGTGAGGGGACGGCCCCCTTCGATCCACTGACGGAGATTTTCCTTTGCCTTGGCCCCCAGAGGAATCAGCCGTTGCTTGTTTCCCTTGCCGATGGGAGTGAGCCACTCGTTGTCCAGGTCCAGTTGGGAAAGCTTGATGCCCAAGGTCTCGGAAATACGAAGGCCTGCGCTGTACATAAGTTCAAACAGGGCGGTGTCCCGCTGCGGATTTTTGCCGTTGGCCGCACTTTCGAACACGCTGTCTATCTCTTTGCGGGTCAGGTATTGGGGCAGGTAACGCCCCAGGCGGGGTGTCGCCAGCATACTTTCGGTACTGAAATCGTATTCGCCCTGGTTCTGCATGTATTTCAGGAATCCCCGGAGGCTGGAAAAATGCCTGGCGATGCTTGTGGCGGCGTAGATTCCGTCTTCGTCGTTGCTGTTCTTGCTTGTGCTGTGGTGGGCCGCCTCTGTCAAGAAATCGTCCAGTTTTTCCGGGGTCATGTCCTTTAAGTCCAGGGCCTGCTCGTCTAGCCATCCGATGAAATGCCTCAAGTCCTCCTGGTAACTCTGGATGGTCATGGGGGAGAGGTTGCGTTCCACTCCAAGATGGGCCAAGAAGGCGTCCAGACGGTTTGTGTTGTGGCTCATGAATTTAAAATAGCGTTGAAAAATGTCCGATTCAATAAAAAAATAAAAAAATACTGAAAATCCCCTTGCCAATTGTCAGGAATAATTCTAATATTGACCCCGTCTTAAGCGACTATGGATGATTAGCTCAGTTGGTAGAGCAGCTGACTCTTAATCAGCGGGTCGCAGGTT
>JABUUR010000378.1 GCA_021443065.1 Fibrobacter sp. | reverse complement strand
ATAGTGTCCTCCCCTCCGAAGGGAGTTATTCCGGTTCGATTCCGGACATGGGTATTAAAAGGCAAAAAAAAGACCGTCGTTCAAGATGAACGACGGCTTTTTCTTTTTCAAAAATTTTGGAATTACCGACCGGCAGCGCCAGAACGGGCTCGCGCCTTTTCACGCTCACGACGGCGCTTTTCGGTATCGTCCGGGAAGAGTTCCGGCAGTGCATAGCCGACGGCAATGCCAAATACAATGCCTTGCTTGCTCATGCCATCCGGGTTCACGACGCGAGAAACATACTGCACCTCCAAGTCGGTGTCGGAGTTCTTACGTTCACGGAAACTGGGGTTTTCTGCACCAGTCTTTGCAAGAATAGGAGCGTAGTACATACCGACGGAGAACTGCAGGTAATACCATTCGTTGGTCAAGTAGCTGATCAAGATGTCTACCTGGTAGCCGTTGACCGCGATCAGAGGACGAACATTGGCGGTGGGTTCGATGTCATGATCGAAGTAAACCGTACCGTAAGAGAAGGAAAGACCCAGGTGAAGCGGATTCTTGGGGAACAGGTACATGTTCAAGCCCACCTTGTAACCGCTGCCGCCTTCCAGGGAGTATTCCTCCACGTCACTATCGTCACCCTTGGGAAGGAACCCGAAGGAACCATAGACACCAAAGTGAACAGGAATCAGGAATTCGGGGAAAATGTATTCGGCACCGATACCGAAACTCATACCCATGCCGGATTCGCCCATGAAGGAATAACGGGAACCCATACCCACCTGAAGCATCAGACGGTTACGCAACCAGTCACGACGGCGTTCGGAGTTAGCGTATTCATCGAGGCGCATTTCTTCTTCGAATTTCTTTCGATCGATACGTTCCTGACGCTGGGCGGAGGTCAAGCCACCCTCGCTAAAGTCTTCGGTTTCACCGGAACCGTCGTCCATGGTAGCGGTAGAACCGCCAGACGGAGCAGAAGCCCATTCGTCGTCATCACCAGGGGCTGCGACTTCAGCTGCATCGGGTGCAGAAATGAAGCCTTCATCATCCTCGTCATCTTGAGCCCAAGCCATGAAAGCTGTCAGGCACATAGTCAAAAAAAGTTTCTTAATCATCAAAAGCCTCAGATTATATAATCACAAAGGGAATATAACTTATTTGTGGCGTTTTTTTTCAAAAAGTTCTTGTAAAAAGTTGGTTTATACTCAATTTTGGGCTATTTTATGGAAATCAGCTTGGCCTTGATGGAACCCAGCGCGATTTCGCACTCCATAAGCACCGGAATCCGACGTTCATCGTCGGTAAACCATATAAAGATCCGTCCCTTGGATACAAAGATTCCATCGCCATCGAGCATGGGTTCCACCTTTATAGTATTCACCTCCCCCAAAATGGACTTGATCTTTTCTCGGCCATGGGTCACCACCTTCAACTCGTAGCGCTTTTTTCCGCTGACGGCGGAGAATTTGGAGGTATCGCCAACCGCCAAGGGAATGGACCGAACATAGTAGAACGCCGACATAATGCTGTGTTCCATTCCCTGGATGGTAACCACCGTATCGGCCGACCGCTTTATGGTGCGTTTAACCGGATCTAAAAAAACCGTATCGGAAAGCCAGGCCTTTTCGCCCTTGCGGTCAAAGCGGATTACTGACTTGTTGTGATAGGAGCCTTCGTGAAGGCTCTTGGTAAAGACCTCCGTCATCAGCCCCTTGTTGCGGACACGGGTATAGATGGTATCTTCCACCGGATAAATCTGCTTGAAAGCCCCCTTGTCGTGAGCCAAGGTGTAGAATTCGGTCTTGCCGTCGGCGGCAGGTTTGACTTGCAGGGTGGCGGTACCTGCGGTAATGGGGCCCCAACTTAAGTTGTAGTCGAGGCGTTCGCCTTTCATCCAAGACGCACTTATCTCGGACAGGCCAGTAGGCTCGCCCGCAAAAATCAACGTCGGAAGAATAAACGCCCCTAAGACAACCGCAATCCAGGCTGCACTTTTTATGATTTTCTTGCAAAAGAATTCATTGCGAAATTGCAGCACAAATTATCCTTCAATGTCACCAAGGCTCTTGCGGTCGGCAAACAGCTTTTCGCGAACGGATGCGTCGGACAATGCCACAATGTGAACCGCCAGGTAGCCCGCATTCTTGCCGTTGCCAAT
>JABUUR010000099.1 GCA_021443065.1 Fibrobacter sp. | reverse complement strand
GCCACGGCCTCGGCGTGGGTGGGGCAGTCGAAGTTGTAGTCCTGCTTGTCAACGGGTCCCTTGCCCTTGAAATGACCGTCGACGCCGATGTTTTCTACGAGACCGCTGGAAAGGGCATCCTTGGAGACGGTGTCGATGACGGCGAACTTTACGGAAGAACTGCCGCAGTTGAGAACGAGTACACGCATTTTATCCTCTAATCATTTAAGGTAATTGAAAAATTTTCAGAAACAGGAAATGGGCAAGGCGGTTGGCTTTGGTCGTCGTGGCGGCTGAAGTACTCGTGATGGGCAGGTCCTGCTTCTACGGTATTGCATAAAGTTAGTAAAATGCTAAATTCGGCGGGATGTTTGAGAGAATTAAAAAAATTGATAATAGGGTTTCCGAGTCCTGGACAAACCGGCGTTTTTCTCCTACAAAGGAAAAACTTCTTAAGTTCTACGTGCGCCTTGGCGATGGGTACGCCTGGATTCTTTTTGTTGCCTTCGTCATTTACAAGGTGGGGCTGGATGCCTTCTGGCCCATCTTGGGCCGGGCCCTATGTTCTTTTCTGGTATCTCTCGCCGTGTACGAAGGTGTTAAACTCACGGTCAAGCGCCCCCGCCCTTTCGCGGCCAACCCGAAAATCAAGGCGGAAGTCCCGCCCCTGGACAAGTTCAGTTTTCCCTCCGGACATACCATGAACAATCTTGCGGTGGCCTCGACGGTGTTTTTCAGCCTTCCGGCTTACGGATGGGTTATGCTTTTGCTGCCCTTGACGTGGGGGCTTCTGCGTGTCTACTATGGGGTGCACTGGCTTTCCGACATCGTGTGCGGATTCCTGTTTGGCATACTGAGTTTCGTCATAGGTTCGTTCCTCTGGATTCCGGTGGCATCTGTCCTTGCAGGTTGGCTCCCCATGCTGGCTTTTTAAAGAGGGAAGGCTCGCGAATATGAACCGGTATGTTTCCGCGAAGGATTTTTTTGCAAACCTTTCTCCGGAAGGGCGGGTTTATCTGCTTGTCCGCCACGGGGAACGCCGTCATATCACTCCGCAGGATCCGGACAGCGGTGCCCATGTGGGGCTTACGGATGCGGGCCGTCGGCAGGCTTTCGATCTAGGCACAATGTTTCCCAAGGAGGGCGACGCCGTATATTTTTCCAGCCCCGTAGGCCGTTGCGTAGAAACCGCCCGACGCATCGGGGAGGGACGAGCCTCCGTAGGGGGCCCTGTTGCCGCCCCGGTCCAGGTTCTGCAACCCCTGGGCGATTTCTTTGTCCGTGATTTTGAACAGTACCGCGCAGTGCTCAATGAAAACTTCTACCCCAGCATTTGCCGGTGGATTGAAAAAGGCGAACATCCGGCTTATTGCCCCCTTGCGTCCCGTGCCGAAGAAATGCGCCAGATGATGCTTGAAAAGGGGACTGCCCGATTCAATGTATTTACCTCCCACGACGCCTGGATCGTCCCATGCCTTGCCCATTTTTGCCATTTTAACTTTACCCCCGGGGTTTGGATGAATTTTTTGACTGGTCTTGCAATTGTGGTCGAACCGGGCGCGTTGGACAGAATTGTACCGATTACGGGTTTAAATGACGGGAATTTGCTTTTCTGATATTGAACCTGGGAGGGGATTGCTATATTGAAGATGTACTCAAGACAAGGAGAATACAATGAGTAAACTTTTGAAATTGATGATGGGCCTCGCCTTGGTTTTCACCTTCGTGGGTTGTACGGTTGAGTCGGAACCGGTCTTGCAATTTAACTATATGTACACTTCCTACTGCGAAGGTACCGGTGAAGATGCCTGCGAAGACCTGGATGCAAGCTCCTATGTCCGCATCATTGGTGATCTTGTTGTAGATGGTGTGGTAACCATTGAGGCCTACCTCCCCGGTGACGAACATCCTTATCTTTCCGAACAGTTTGTTTACAACGGCCGTCAGAGAGATGCCCTCGGAACATACTACGATTTCTACTCCGTTTCCGAATATCCGAAGACTTCCTTTGCCGTTTACGATGGTGACTACGCCAGCTTCTACGAAGAAGAACACGAAGACTGGATGTACAACTTCTCCAACGACCCTAGCTTGTACAAGAAAGCCGCCAAGTAACGGGCTTTGCGATTGCCTGCCTTGCTGGACGGTCGCAAACGAACCTGACCATAAGTTTGG